>VBOM01000495.1 GCA_005877535.1 Nitrospirota bacterium
CAAATCGCCGGTAAAAATATAGGCCCGCCATCCGCTGAATCGCTGTTTCAACCAATCGCCCAGCTGGGGATAGAAGGCATCGAGCTCCTCTGGTCGGCTGAGTCGGACTCCGTAGGGGGGATTAATCATCAGCACACCCTGTTCAGCCGGAGCCTCGAGGGCGAGCATTTCCCTCTGCCGCAGGCGAATATCGACGGCGACTCCCGCCCCCTGAAATGTCCGCTGCGCGATCTTGACCGTGGCCGGATTGTGGTCGGAGGCATAGATGGCAGCCGGTACCTCTGCCAGTTGTTTCAGCCGCGAGGCTTCGCGCAGATGGCC
>VBOM01000496.1 GCA_005877535.1 Nitrospirota bacterium
AGAAGGTCACCGTTGACTCATCGAGAAAGGCGTCGAGCCGGATGTTTGGGCGATGCGTATCCACAGTCGGTCGCTTATGGCGCACCGACATAAACTTATCGCAGACGGCGTCTTTAATTCGTAGCGTGATAAAGTCCAGGCTGGTGAGTGGACAACGACGCGCACTCACTTTCACCTTGATGGTCTGTGACGGGGCGAACCAGTCTGGCCAGGGCAGGCTACAGGCCGCACGGTACACATCGTCTTCCGAGCGATAGGGGGCTTGTCCGACTTCCCAGAGCACGCGGCTTGCAATGTGACTCTTGAGATTGACCCAATACATTGTGGACCAGGGAGCCTGGAAGGCGATCCCGCCATCCGTTTTCGTGGTCATAGGCACGCCAAGGTCGCGGATTTCCTGGTCGAGAACCCCCTCCAACCCACGCGGGCAGGGTGCAAAGAACCGTAGTTTTGTGCTATCCATGCTCATATAACTGTTCGGGAGACGTGCGGGACAGGCGAGATGAGCGAGGGTTGATCTGGTTCATCTGGTCTATCTGGTTCAACCAAACAAACGAGACAGACCAAACAAACAAGAGAGACCAGCCGGTTCTCAGATCGTGGCAGGCTGTATTCCTGAGTGGGAGGGCCACATCCTCCTCTGCCGGCGTGCGATCGAGCCCAAGTCCGGTCTCTGGACATTTCCTGCCGGCTTCATGGAAATCGGCGAGAGCACCGAGCAGGCGGCTGTTCGTGAGACACTGGAGGAAGCGCAGGCTGAAGTAGAGCGTATCTGTCTCTTTGCGGTCCTGAGTCTCCCACACATCGGCCAGGCTTACCTGGTATTCCGCGGGCCAATGCGTTCGCCCGATTTTGGGGCGGGTGAGGAAAGCCTCGAGGTGCAATTGTTCTCCCTTGCTGCGATTCCCTGGGACAAGATTGCATTCCCTGTGGTGAAGGATGCCCTGCGCCGCTATGTCGACGATATGACGCGGGGCGAATTTCAGGTACATGTGGCCACCTTGCCGGATCGACTTCCCTAACGGTTCGAAGAATGCGCAAATAGACCTCCAGCCTCGTTCTCGCCTCCTTCAGACCCCTCAACGGGGACCCGGCCTCCTCACCACTCGGCGGCGCGCACAGACTTGGTGCTCCTTATTCGTCGCACCGTGCGCCCCAGAGGGTACGCCTCGGAGATCTTTACTCGCTGCGGCCTTGCTGGACGGCCTTTTTGCGCTCCCTGCGAGGTTGTAGCATGTGGTCCCAGGCGTGCCTCAATAGGTAGTCCGCAACCGACTAGAATTCTCCATCAATTTAGTGTGGGGATTGTGAGAAGGGGCAGGCTGCGGCCCTCTTCATCGTGTAGAAAGCGAAATCCGTCTGCCTCAGTGTAGTCTACAGTCACGCCTTCCATCCGTGGCGCACTCCGTCGATCAAGCGCAATCGTGAGGCCATCGATCTGCTGAATGTCGTCGTCAGGCAGGGTGTCCTCTTCCAACGTAATACTGAAGCTTAAGCGTGAATCGTCCAGGTCGCGTACAAAAATCCTAACGATCGGATCCTCAGGATGATGGGCTTGAATCGCTTTCAGTTTCGCGATGGCGGCGATTGTAACGGAAATCATGAACGGAGTTCCCTGTGGCGAACGATGCCGTGAATATCGACCAAGTGGTCATTCCGATCAATGGAGTAGAAGATTCGCCAGTCCTCGACCGCATATTTGGAAAGGCCTGGCAGGTCTGACGCGATGGGATCGTGGCGCAAGTTATCGATATTGGAGGCGATCCATTTGGTCTTGTCTAGGAGTCGCTGTGCCATGGATAGCTCAAGGCTCGCAAGATCTTGGAATATGGCTGGGCGAAATGCAAGACGATACCAGGCCATGTTGCCCTTACCAGTGGAGACCGAGCTGGTCAGCGATGTCCTCGCCAGACAATCTTTCTTTACTGGCCAAGGACTCTTTCAGGCGGGCGCGCAGGCCATCGCCAAGTTGGAGTCCGAGGTCAGGGTCGCCCAGTAACTCGCGCAGACGATCGTCGACGATACCGCGCACGAGTTCTTTGAATTGTTCCTGGGAAAGTTGGGAGAGGTCCAT
>VBOM01000497.1 GCA_005877535.1 Nitrospirota bacterium
TCAAGACACAATTAATGATGCTGCGAAAGCTGAAAAGGGCTTTACGGCCGATTTCGTGGCCAATCAAGTCATGGAGCGGTTCAAGGAAAAGACCAAGATTGATCTCCGCGCTCCCAAGGTGGTTCCCCAAGCCAACTTCTATCTCGCCTTGGTAGAAGCGGAGAGAGAAGTGGTCGATGAGGCGCAGCCGGTCATCAATAGACAGGGAGTCGGCTTCAAGGGCTTTCTTCATGCCGTGTTCGCCCGCCGCGTCGGAGAACATTTCTATAGGAAGAGCGGTGTTCGTATGAAGCTGACGGGGGTTAATTATCGGAATCCGAACAACAAGCCGGACGATTTCGAGGAGGAAGTGCTTCGGATGTTCAGCGATCCGCGCCATCCTAAGGGCCAGAGTTATGTTCGCAACACGGTATTCGATGGAAGACCGGTGCTGCGTGTGATTGACCCCGAATATGCAGCAGCCTCCTGCCTGAGCTGTCACGGTGCGCCCAGAGGTGAGCGTGACATCACAGGGATGAAGAAGGAAGGATGGAAGGAAGGGGATTTAGCCGGAGCGATCAGCCTGGTGCTTCCGTTGAAGTAAGAAGAAGGGGCGGTTTTATTGCCTCCCTGCGTTTTGGCCCACATCGAACAATAAGGAGATGCCGAATGAGCAAGATCGTCGTCGTGGATGATTCCTATGCCGACATTCAACTGATCGAAGGCTGTCTGAAAGGGGCAAACCATACGGTCGTATCCTATCCGAGCAGTGACAAGCTGGAAGACAATGTGGCCATCGAGAAGCCTGATTTGATCGTATTGGACGTGATCATGCCTGGCCGTAACGGCTTTCAGGCCTGTCGCGACCTTAAGAACGACGACCGCTGCAAGAACATTCCGATCCTTCTCTGCACATCCAAGGCCAACGAAAGCGATAAGTTCTGGGGGCGGCAGCAAGGGGCGAACGGCTATATCGTCAAGCCATTTAAGGCTGAGGATCTCTTGGCCGCCGTCAAGAAGGCGATGGGCTGACGCGGATGGACTCCGCACCGCATTCAACGGCTTCTGATCGTGCCCTAACTGCACAGGGGACCTCTTTGTCCGAACCCGCTCGGATCCAGGCGACCGGGTCCTCGACCATTCGTGCCGCCATTATCTCTATGGGAGGAGAGCTCTTCACGATCGACCTGAAAAACGTGCGAGAAGTGTTTGTCGTCAAATCCATCACCCCGGTTCCCGGGATGCCATCCGGCTTGGTGGGAGTCACGAATCTCCGCGGCACCGTAATTCCGTTGCTCGACCTTAGACCGATGTTCAGCCTCAACGCCGAGGCGGCCTTGACGCATGCTGTCGTGGTTCAACATGGAAATTGGCAGGTCGGTGTCCTGGTCGATACGGTTCCGGAAATTCGTAGCACGATCAGAGAGTAAGGAGGACGCGATGGCAATGGTGGCAAAGACTGTAAGTACAGGAGTCAGGGGGGGGTTCGACGATCTAAAGACGCGGACAAAGCTGATTTCGAGCTTCGGTATCGTCAGCGTCATCATCTTCGTAGTAGCGAGTTCCGGGGTGCTGACGCTTCGACAGTTGAGCGCTATGTCACAATCTGTCTACGCTGGCTATACGATCCCACTGGCCGACTTCGCTGAGATGGGCACTGCATTAACGCACCACCATCAGGTCCTTACAGGGATTGTCACCGTCACGAACCACGATGATTTTCTGTCGGAAGTCGCGCGGTTGTCATCGTTTCGCAAGAAGACGAACACGGTTATTGCCGACTATGGAAGTGCAGTACTCCGCGTCTCACGATCTGGTCGTGACGAGGCAAAGGACTTGGCGACTTTGAAGCCGGCCATCGAGCAATATTTCAAGGCGGCCGATGGAGCCCTGAGTGCGCTGGCCGATAGTTTCGGGAAGCCGCAGAACTCGGCACAGGCTGAGCACTTGCGGAACCTCGGGATCTTGGCCTTGACGGTGAACTTGCAGCCGACATTCGAGAAGGTCATCGAACTTAATCGTGAACAAGTATTGGACATGAAAGAAGTGGCGAAGGATCTCAACGACGATGCGCAGAGTACCGGCTTTATCGGAACAGTGGTCCTTGTCCTCGGCGGACTCATCGCGGTGATCCTCGGAATTGGCATCGCATATTGGATCGTCAATTTCTTCTCGAAGAATCTGATCCATATCGCGGGAGTCGCCCAGATGGCCGCCAGCGGTAACTATAAAGTCCGCGCCAAGATCGATTCTAAAGACGAAATCGGACAGCTGGCCACATCGTTCAATGCCATGTTGGACTATATTACGACGGCCCTCGAGAAGGCGGAAGGTGAGCGCGACGAGTTGCAAAAGCGATTGATGGTCTTCCTCGTTTTGGTGTCGGACGTCGGTAAGGGAGACCTGACTAAGCGTGGTGAAGTGACAGCAGACATGTTCGGGAACATGGCCGACGCGTTCAACCTCATGATTCAGCGCTTCGCGCAATTGATGAAACAAGTCCGTGCGGCGGCCGAAAGTGTCAATACGTCGGCCGGTATGCTCCGAGACAATGCCGGTCAGATGGCCGGCACCGCGAAGAGGCAAGCTGACGAATCGGTCAAAACATTGGGCGCGGTCGAACAGCTGGCTTCCCAAATGCGTCAAGTGGCAGAAACCGCCGGCGCGTCGTCGGAATCAGCCAAGCAAGTGTTACAGGCGACAGAACAAGGACGGGTGGCTGTACAAGAAACCGTGCAGGACATGCAGAATATTCGCTCCGCTGTGCAACGGATGTCGAAGCAGGTCAAGGCGCTGGGTGATCGGTCGTTAGAAATTTCTCACATCGTGTCGACGATTCGCGATATCGCCAACCAGACCAACCTGCTCGCGTTGAACGCAGCCATCGAGGCGGCCGGCGCAGGCGAAGCCGGAGCCCGGTTTGCCGTCG
>VBOM01000498.1 GCA_005877535.1 Nitrospirota bacterium
CTGGGCATCGGATTCGCTGCGGCTGTCTACGTTGTTCACTATCGCAAATCGCTGCGCAAGTTCCGCCAGATGGACAAGCCTCAAGCCACGTTCCGCGCGGACGAGTCCTCATTCACTATGAGTTCGGACATCGGCACGACAACGCTTCAGTGGTCCGCCGTCAAAGAGCTGTGGCAGTTCCCTAGCGTGTGGCTTTTGTTGTACTCCAAGGCACAGTTCAGCACGTTGCCGCTCGCGTGCTTGTCGCCCGAAACGCAAGCGTATATTGTGCAGCGGGTTCGTGCGTCAGGCGGAAAAGTTGATGGCTAACCCGTGATTCTGCGGACGTCTTCGCCGCTCGCTCAATTCCGTCGCTAGGCACGTTCTCGCGGGTGAAACATGCCGGACCTTCCCGATGAACTGATCAGGGCGAATGCAATCCTTGACGAGTACGTCTCAATTCACGACGCGATCTTTAAGTTTTCGTGGCGCAAGGCACTCCCAATTCCAGGGTTTTTCAAGGTCACTGACTTTGGGGCTCACTTTAGAGACCTCGGTCGGTTGGCGTCCGAACTAGCTGTCATTTCGTCAGTATTGAAGGCAAAGGCAGGGTCCTTGGAGGGTTCCCACCAGTACACGGCATCGTTGCTCGAAGCTGTCCTAGCTCTCAGGGAGATCTGCGGACAGTTCTATGAGAAGAGCCAAGGTGATCTCGGAAAGTATCCTATGGCCGAGTACAATGCCAACCTCAAGGCCTATGAAGGCCTCATGAATAAGTGCCAAGAGCTCGGCGCAGCGCTAAACCAGCACTTAGGCGGTGAAATCGCCCAACCAGAAGGTTGAACCGAACCCCCAACGGCTTTGCCGTTTGGTACCCTCCGCACTGCGCGCTCTGGCGACCGGTGAACCCCGTTACATTGGATGACTCTCGCGATGGCGAAGACCAAGGTGGAGGAGAATACTTATAGTTGGGTTTAGGGCTTATTATTCCTGTCCTTCCTGTCTTTAGCCATCGGGTTTGGCATGTAAAACCACCAGCCGAGTACGAATACACCGATCGCCATGCCGGCCATGATGAGCCAGCCTCCCAGCGATATTCCAAAACCCACCCACTCCATTTAGTGACTCCTTGTGGGACTAGACCGTAGCACGGTGATCAGAGCCTTGTCGAGGCGCTTGACCTTCCCACTCCCGTTGACCGCCGCCAGCCTGGCCGATCCTTCCACGACCACACGCTGGCTCTCCCGTTCTCGAATCACGTGCGAAAACGTGAAGGAGGCTGACGTCATGTCGGAGACAACTGTCTCGACAATCAGCCGGTCGCCATAGTGCGCTGGAGATCTGTAATCCACTTCTGCGTGCACCACGACGAACACCGTACCCTCCTTCATAAGCCACAACAGTAATACACCTTTTTGGGGGAAACAACTGTGAGGTAGTGATCGCCTCCCCATCCCGCGCCTTGACCGTTCCAGGGCTCAACACCATACTGCGCCACCATGCGCGCGATCTGCCGCTGTAGCGTGAGATGATTGCAGGAGGTTTACTAGTTAGGTGGTCGAGGTGGACGGATCTCTGATATGTAACTACGACTAGAAAAATATTCGTATCGGTTTGCCGAGCAGGTTTTGATTGGCAAGCTCGCCATCAAGCAGGAGATCGAAGAAACCCTTACTCATCCCTCGATTCAAATCCCGACTTTGTCACGTCCTGAGTTCAACAAAGTTTTGCGTGACAAATTCGTCGTAAAAGGGCGGGAGGACCAGCCCGATGTCTTTCAAGAAGAAGACGAGCCGGCTGCAAGGATGGATTTTCTCAGCGAAAGGGTCGGAATAGAAGTCGGACATGCCAACCTCATCGGGATTGACCTCCTGAGTTTCAAGTCTTCTCATACTCTGCTGTGGACCAGATTGATATTGGAATCTACGTGACAACCGCAAAATCGTTCCGGAAGAATATGAGAACCGAGTTCGACCGAAATTGGGATGGAAGCCTGAACTTTGAAAAGGTGGTGCGATATCTCCCGCAGTTCAAGAGTGCGATTCAAGTGCCGATATACGTGCTCATCATAGACAGAGGATTACAACGTTGAGCCACCGCCCATAGCGATAACCTCTTGCCCCCACAAGCGGCCGCGAAGCCGCTCCAAACTTCATTTGACCGCCCCCTCAATTGGGAGCACACTCCCGCAGTTCATACCGCTGTAGCGACGATCTCTTACGGAGACATTCTCAATGACACGACTTCTGCTCATCATCCTTCTCTTCCTGAATAGTGCACCAGCGTATGCGGAGTGGGTAAAGGTTAGTGAAGACGACGAAGCAGAAAAGAATGTATACAATGTATACGTGGATCCAGCCACCATACGCCGCAACAGCAATCTGGTAAAGATGAGGCAATTCTACGACTATAAGACTGTACAAACCGTGGGGGGCATCAGATTTTTAACTGCGGAGGAACAATGGGAATTCGACTGCGCAGAAGAGCGCAGTCGGGTCCTTACGCTCAAGGAATTCTCGGGCAATATGAGAAGCGGAACAGTGGTTTATAGCAACACAGAAGTAGGTAAGTGGCAACCGGTTGCACCAGGTACTCTTGGTCATAAACTGTGGACGGTTGCCTGCAGCAAAAAGTAATCGGGCGGTCGACCCTGTTGTCTGCCAGTCTAGTTCTCAAACCCATAAGAATTTGAACTCACGGAACCCGGCATCTCTGCACCCCCGAAACGCTTGATTTTCCGTTAGACCAGACTTTACCGCCTCAAAAGAATTTCTGAACCCTGTTCCGTGTCCTCACGACTTCCCCTAACACGTCGCGCTAGAGGTTCAGCGTCGGAAACTTCGGCAACGATGTCTCACTGATGCCCGATAGCTTGACGACAACGTCGTACAGCTGCTGCACTCGCTCGGCTTTGACCGGCTCGAAGCCGTGGCCGAGGACAGCATGGTTGGCGGCGTCGAGCAGTGGTTTCATCGTCGGCCACTCGCGTAAAAAGGCTTGGCCCATCTGGTCGCCCAATCCGGCCAGCGCCCGAAACTGCGCCTGCAAGGGCAATTTGTACTTGCCGTCGAGATCTTCCAGCCAACAAGTGCGACAGGTTTCTCGTAGCGCCTGCGGCAATTGCTCCAGCTGCACGTCCCAGGTTTTGATCGTGTATTGCTTGAACAGTTGTCTCTGGGCAAAGGCTTCGAGCGCACGAACCAGCGAGACCATGGCTGCTTCCGGATCGTGCAGGCCATACAGGCGCCGACCGGCATGGGCCAGTAGATCGGGGGCCTGGTTGTCTTTCACGGGAGCAGGATCGAGGACGAGCTTTTCCAAGAATCCCGCATTCGCTTTGATGGCCGGTAACAGCGACGTGAGTCCTGGTGGTCCGCCCCACAGGGACGCCATCTCGAAGGCCTTCACGGCAGTCTTAAGTTTCTCCCAGGCTTGACGATAGTGAAACCGTTCCCACAAATCGTAGCCATCTGCCAGGTCAGCAAAGGCACGATAGAGCGGTTTCTGCCCGCCGCTCACCCGTGTTTCGACCTCGCGGAACAGCTTCGCCGCTGCGGCAAACAATCTCCGGTTGAACAGGTCACAGCCCTCGCGACGTGAGACAGATGCCGC
>VBOM01000222.1 GCA_005877535.1 Nitrospirota bacterium
CAGCCATACGCCATCTGCATTTTGCATCCGGTCCGACGCTAGGAGCTAGATACTATCTGCTCTTTACCCCTCGGCGCAGAGGGCGGCGAGCAGGGCTTTCCTCTCGTGAGACGTGAGACGAACGACGCTTCACGCATGGTATTATTCCTAGGTTTTCCGATTGAGCAATTCTGGCGACTCACTTCTGCCCGAACGGATCTTCAGCAGATGGATGAGTTCAATTTGTAGAGTGTTATTTAGACGTTGGCGTGCCTCATGCGGCAGGCGAAGAAACTCCACCCCGAACTGATGGCCCTGGACCCATTTGATCGTACCGAGGTCGATCGAAAGCGTCGGCGTCTGATTGGGGAGCAGGACACTCACGCGCACGTCACTGCCGCAGAGAACCTCTCGATCGCACATAACGGAGCACCCTTTCAGTGACAGGTTGGTCAGGATACCTTCGCCGACAAATGGAGCCCCACCGAAAATGACAGGATAGAAAAGCGGGAGCCGAAGATAGGTCCGAGAATAATGAAGTGGCGCCATCACAGCCTCCGTGCCGTCGGATTGTACCGAGGCAGGCACTGTGCGCGATATCCTACCTTGGGAGGGGGAGCCCTAACTCGTGAGACCGGAAGCCCGGCTGGATGCTTTTGTATGTTTGGTTTATCTCGTTTATTTGGGTGAACCAGACTAACCAGAGATGCCAGATACCAGACAGACCACAAACGACAAGGACCGGACACGGTGGCGCCTCACGGGGCTGAGCTCTTAGGAATCAACTCCCTACCTCCGTTGTTAGTGATATAGACTTCTCCTCCCTTTCGCGCTAGCGTAGGCGCTCTGAACAAATACCACTCACCTTCACCGAGGAGAAGACCATGGTTCAACACATCGCGCTCACCATCCTGGTCGCAAGTACCCTCATTATGCCGGCGATCACCACTGCGGGCGACAAGCCGTCTAAGAAGGCTCCGACCGTCAAAGAAGTAAAAGCGATGTCCGAGAAGGACCAGACGGCGCTTGCATTAAGCGCAGCACCGCCACACATTGCGAAAGAAGCCGGTATCATGATCTACGGCGCCGATGGCAAGCTGACCGAGACCAAGAAAAGCGCCAACGGCTTTACCTGCATCCCGACCGTGATGAATCTCCCGTATCCTGACCCCATGTGTATGGACGCTGCAGTTCAGCAATGGAAGACCGACCTCATGAACAACGCGCCGAAGCCGACGAACACGGTGCCCGGCATCGCCTATATGGCTCGCGGCGGTTCACACTTTGAAAAAGATGGGCAAGTCGTCATGTCGGGGGACGGGGCCAAGATTGTGAAAGAGCCCCCGCACTGGATGGTCATGTGGCCCTTCGACGCAGCAGCCACGAAGCTCCCGACTGCCCCGAACCCTTCCGGCGTCTACATCATGTTCGAAGGCAGCCCCTACGCTCACCTCATGGTGTACCAAGACCCCAGGAAAATGAAGTAACAACATCAAGCCGTGTAGAGAGCAATGGGGCTCTCTGCACGGCTTGGGAGCTGATGGCTGAAAACTGACTACTGACAGCTTCGGTCGCGAGAGACGAACAACGCTTCACAAACGACGAAGACCGGAACGGTGGGCCTCAAGAGGGGCTGAGATTTCAGAGACAATAGCATCCAACTGGTTTCACTCACGGCGTAAAGCGGGTTTGGTTTCTTGCAACGACTACGCTAAACTGATGCCGTGAAAGTCGGCGAGGTACTAGACAAATTGCGAGAAGATGACTGGTTTCTCGCCGCAACCAAAGGCAGCCACAGACAATTCAAGCACCAGAAGAAGCCGGGTCGTGTGACCATTGCAGGCAAACCCAGCGATGACTTGCCTCCAGGAACACTGAATAGTATCTTTAAGCAAGCAGGTTGGAAAAAGGGAGCAAACTAACATGCGTTACGCCATTGTAATCGAGAAGGCCCCTGTAAACTATGCGGCGTATGTTCCCGATTTGCCTGGTTGCATTGCCACGGGCGCAACAGTGGCAGAAACCGAATCTCTCATCCGTGAGGCCATCGGGTTTCATCTGGAAGGTCTCAAGGAAGATGGCCTTCCTCTCCCTCCCCCTAGCAGCCAAGTCGAATACATCGACGTTCCCGCCTAAAATCCATGCCTCGGGAGATGAACCTGTGAGCGCAAGGTATGCCGCTTCAATTGACTGACGAGGTAGAGCACAATGACCAGATTCAACAGCAGCACGCCGACCCGAAGAATCGACACCTGTTCAAAGACCTCATAGAGTTCGAACGGAAGCAGCAGGCTCGTTGACACCACCGTCAGATACGCGGCCCAGGTGAACTCCAGCCAAAGCCCGATGCCCTCCACCAGCAACATCCCCGCATAGCCCAGACTGACCAGCCCCGCCAGCAGCACGCTATGTGGTTGCAACGCATCCACTTTCAGAACCAGGGCATGGATGAGGCGCGAGTCGGCATTCAGGTGCAGCGCTTCGATCAGAAGCGAGAACAGAGTGGCAATCTCAGCATGCACCAAATTGAGGAGGCCCAACCCGAGGAGGAGTAACAACAGACTCTTTATCACCTTGAACACAGCGATCACGGCCAGGCCGGTATGGTGTGAGCGTGCCGTCATCAATTCAAGAGACTATCACAAACGACAAGCACCGGATGCGGTGGGCGACCGGCGGGGCTGGGGCGATCTTTAGCCGGAAATGGTTCCCTGCCGTCTACTTATTTGGACAAAGGATTGGTCACCGAACCGGGATACTGTCCACCGTAGTCGCACACCGTTTCGTAGACTCGATCCGATTTGGGCTCGTAGGTAGCACAAGGGCGTCCATTTTCATCTTTGGAGTAGCCGATCGGCGTAGCCGGCATTCGATCGAAAAACTGACAACCACTCGTGATCACGAATGCAGCGATGATAATGAGAGTACGACCGCGCATATCAATCCATCTTCACAGAGAAGTGAACCATTACGCGGAAGCCACGCCGGACGTGGCGGCCGGCTGGTGGGGCTGAACGGCTGTTCAGACCGAAACGTTTCCAGACACCTTATCTTACTTTAACGAGCGTTTAAATCAAGCGCTGGGTTCCGAGGGCGGGGCACAAGTGTACAAGGATCCCGAGGGGAATGTTGAATCCATTCTCGACCCACCGGGTGGCGAGCGTCGTGTCACTGTGCAGCCACCGCAAAGTCCGTCGATGAACCTCGGCCCTCCCCTTCAGCTAGACAACCCTCCATTCCACGCACCCCAGGCCGTCGTTCCCGCTAAGCCACTAGTTCCTGATTTTCCACAGAAGGCCCGTTAGGCAGTACCCACAGGAGACCAATCAGGCCTCCCTCACTCATCTAGTGTGACCTGAGCCGGGAGTCTGTATAATCCGGCACCGGCATCCCGATGGACAGACCGCACGACCCAACCTTGTGAACACACTGACGACTCGCCCCTCACGGATACGCTGGTTCATCCTCGCCTTGCTGTTTCTCATCAGCGTCGTGACCTATATCGACCGCGTCAATATTTCAGTGACCGCGCGTCAGATGATGCCGGCCTATGGGATGACCGATCAAGAGATGGGCTGGATCTTCTCGGCCTTCGTTATCGGCTACGCCCTGTTTCAGATTCCCGGTGGGTGGCTGGCCGATCGCTGGGGAGTCCGAGTTGTGCTCACCATCGCGCTTCTCTGGTGGTCGATCTGTACGGCGTTGACGGCCATGGTCGCCGCATCCTCGCTCGCGAACCTCGTCGGGATTATCGGAGCCTTGATGCTCGTGCGATTCTGCCTGGGGATGGGAGAAGCCGTAGCACTGCCTGCCTTCAATCGCGCCGTCACCAACTGGTTCCCGGCTGACGCGCGAGGCTTCGGCATCGGAATCGCAATCGGAGGCATCGGATTAGGTTCCGCCATGACCCCACCCATTGCCGCATGGGTGATGGTGAACTGGGGGTGGCAGACCGTGTTCTATCTCGCCAGCCTGCTCGGAACCGGGATGGGACTCCTCTGGTGGTTCCTGTCACGCAACCATCCGCACGAACATCCCTGGGTGAATGCAGGTGAACAAGCCCTGCTTAAGCGAGCGCCAGCAGCTATCACCACAACCGTGCCCTGGCGAACGTTCAGTCGGACCCCCACCATTTGGTGGTTGGTGATCAGCTACAGTTGCCTCGGTTATGTCGCCTACGTCTACCTGTCCTGGTTCTACTTGTATCTCGTCAACGTCCGAGAATTCGACGTGCTCCGCGGCGGACTCTACGCCTCGGCTCCCTTTCTGGCCATGCTCGTGTTTTGTCCCCTGGGCGGCTGGGTGACCGATCGACTCGCAGTCCGTTACGGGCTCACCACCGGACGGGCTGTGGCCGGCATGACCGGCATGGTCCTGGCTGGGTGCGCAATCGCGCTGGGTGGCGTCGTCGATTCTCCCTTTCTGGCAATCACCAGCCTGTCATTCGGCGCGGGCTGGCTTTATTTTACGGTCGGCGCCTACTGGGCCTCAACGACCGATCTGTCCAAAGCCCATGCAGGGACGTTGTCAGGACTCATGAACACCGGCGCCAATATCGGCGGCGCGATTTCCCCGACCCTGACCCCATGGCTGGCTCATCATTGGGGCTGGCCTGTCTCGTTAGGCGTGGCCGCAACCGTGGCCATCGTGGGCGGGCTCATGTGGCTCCGCATTAAGCCAGGAGACGGGCTGAAATAATGTTGAATTTTGAATTTTGAATTACGGCTCCAAGTCATCATTAAACATTCAACATTTAAAATTTACCATTCGCGAATCGCACTCTTGCCACTTGCCTCTCGCCTTGTTAGATTCGCGTCATGACTATGCAATTTCAAAAAATCGATCCGCGCGTCACCATCACGACGCCGTTCGGCGAGATCAAGATTCGGTTCTATCCGGACGACGCTCCGCGTCACGTCGAAAACTTTCTCAAGCTCGCCAAGATGGGGTTCTACGATGGAACCACCTTCCATCGTGTTGTCCCAGGATTCATCATTCAGGGCGGCGATCCGCTGAGCAAGAATCCAGATCGTTCCCTGCACGGGTCGGGCAGTCCTGGCTACTGGCTGAACCCGGAAACCAGCGATCGTCCGCATAAACGGGGCGCGATCGGCATGGCGAAGGTCCCACGCGAGAGCAACAGCACGCGGGACCCCAACGATAACGGCTCGCAGTTCTATATCTGTGTCGCGGACGCCAGCGGACTGGATCGAACCTACACAGTCTTCGGCGAGGTCTTTCGGGGAATGGAGGTGGTGGACAAGATCGTCGCCGCCGCCCGAGACGACTGTGACAATCCCCTGCAGCAGATTACGATAAAGATGACGGTGAAGGAATAATAGAAGGGCAGATCGCTGATACGCGTATGGCGTCGGGTTATCCCGGCCATAAACCGAGCGTGATGCGAAGGGCTTCTTCAACCGCCGCCAGCTCATCCTGACTTAAAGTCTCAATCCTAGAGCGAAGACGAGACTTATCGAGCGATCGGATCTGATCGCCTAAGGCGCGCGAAGGTTTACCCTTCACAGTCACCAGCGCTTCGCCAGGATAGAGGGAATCGACGTTGCTGGTAAGGGGCAACACCACAACACGTGCGCCGAAGGCATTGCAGGAGTTATTTGAGACAATCACAGCCGGCCTAGTTTTCTGAATCTCTGACCCGAGCGTCGGGTCCAGCGCCACCCAGTACACGTCCCCGCGCCGTGGTGTCCGCTTCACTTGGGCCATCCCTCATCGTCAATATGCTTCCAATCCTCGTCTAAGCATGTCCTCCATCGTTCCTTGCTGGCTGCCTGGTAAGCGGCATTCAATGCTTTGGCATCCGGATGAAGTTTGGCGCGAACCGCCCCCGCGATAAAGGCGCTGAGTTTCTTAGGAGGCACTTCTTTCTTGAGTCTCGCATACACATCGTCATCCATCGTAATGTTCAATCGAACAGACATGGCCACCTCCCGCAATAAAATTAATGCTGTATTGTATACAGGATTCAACGCCCTGACAAGCCGCGCAAGACATCTTCAACACCGCGGCACATTGCTTAGATCGGCGCTATACCGTCTTGGACGAGGTCTTTCGAGGCATGGAGGTGGTAGATATAATCGTCTCTTCCGCCCGCCCATGTCCAAGCAGCTGATCACGATAACGAGAAGAAATAGAAAATAACTCTAGGCTGATTGTGCCTCTACTTTTAAATTGCGCCACCTGGAAGCCACATACACCGCAGCCATAAGTATGAGCGCAGTGGCTATAGCCGTAAAGAAATACGTCTTGAGCACGATCTGCACCACGTCGACGAACCACGTGTCAATTTTTCGACACAAATTCCAACTTACGTGTATCACAATGGCAGGAATAATCGACCGATGTTGTTCAGTCAACGATGCTGCCAACCAACCAAAAAGAAGATGCAGGGGGTTAAACTGTCCATGGAATGCAGTAAAACACACCGCACTCATTGCAATTGCCGCTGGCGCATACATGTGTTTTCGCAAAGCCCCGTACAATATACCTCTGAATTGTAGTTCCTCAGTGACTCCCACAAAAAAAGCCATCCACAATGATTGGAACCAGTAGAACAATATGGCCCTTCCTGGGCTCCTTGCATATATGGCTGCATAGCCAGTATCTACGCGACCTTCAAGCGAGTCAGTGGTCAAACTCTTTCCCCCTATTGATAGCAAAAGCCATGATACACAGAGCAATGCTAAGGCCCATATCAGACCTCGATACAAATGGGGCCAACCATTTATTCTCTCTAGGCCAACAACGCTAAGTGGTTGTCTAACATACCGAAAGAATTACAGTATCCAAACTAATGAGATGACGTGTATACCATGCCAAGCAACGAGCCTATAAACTCCTTTAACCCTGTCGTGTTCAAATAATTGGGCACCCACACTCTCAATTGCGACTACTAAAATAAAGAACCAGACTGCTAACTGTAGAGACCAGTTTTGCCTTGAATAGAATTCGTCTTGTCCTTCAAAAGGCTTCTTCCAAATGTATGCCGCAAGGAGCAATCCCAGCAAAGAGACAAGCGTTCCTGATAGCCTTGATAGATCCCATTCCATAAGTCTCAATTCCCTGAGGAAACGATGCAATGACGAGCTCAGAACTGATCTATGCCAGGCAAGACAATTGGTCAAGTAACATCAACAAGCGAGGAAGAAGATGTTTCAAAAAGCGCGATCTTGGCAGGCGGCTCAAACAGGCCAGCCAACGAGGCCGCAGGCGAGTCACAACCGGAGGCGTACCCTCAGGGGTACGTTGAGGATTGTGACGAACCGAGAACGAAGTTGGGGGCCTGTTTGAGTCGCCTGCTTAGAAGAAAGCCATGCTGGCGTAAGTGACCGTCGAGTTGAACTGATCAGTGATCCCGCGGTCGTAGCGTAAGACCTGCCCACTCTCCGCCTCGATCAACCGCAGCAAGGAATAGATGGGTGAGAAGCCGGAGATCCGGCGCTGGTCCTGTTCTTTCCTGATGTAGTTGGCAAATTCTTCCGGCTGCCGCTCCTCCACCGGCTTCAACATTTCCAGGTCGAACTGCATGCAGCGATGAAAGGAGAAGTCCGTCGGAGGCGCCTTGTCTCCGTAGCGCATACCCAAATGAGCCAGCTCTCCTGCTGCGATCACACAGTAGGCCCTGCCCGATTGCGTGAGGACCTCTCGAAGCCAGGTCAAGAACTGATTGACCGATTGGCGAACGGTCGGATCCCCCAGGCTCGCCGCAGAGAAGGAACTCAAGATCGGTACGATGGTGAAGGGCTTCTTGCTCCCCACGATGTTCTGCAGAAACAGGAGCTGAAATTCCACCGCCTGCTCCGCTTGATGGGAGAGATCGTCTTCAAAGAAGATCGGGAGCTTGGTCTTGAGCTGACTCAGGATCGGTTGGTCGGAGGACACGACTCCGAGAGGCGTCTCGAAATCCTTATCCGTCACGGCATACACATAGTCCAATCCGGCAGAGGCAGTGCCGATGATGACGAACAGATCCGGCTGCTCCGCATCTTGCAGCTCTTTATAGGCCCAGGCATAGATCGGCCCTGCTTGTTTCAGGTCGTAGGTCGGGGTGACGAGGCCTTTGATCTTTTTCCCCGCATGTTCTGATGGTTTGAAGTCCGGTCCTTCTTTCGACGTAAAGAAACCGTTGATCTGTTTTTTCAGTTTCGCACCGTCTGCTTCATACCCCCGCCCAGCAAACGCTGCGCGACGCAGCGGGCTCTGCCGATAGGCTTCCCGCGCTAGCCGGTGAGCGTCCTCAGCATGCTGACCTTCCAAGAACAGTTTCTCATTCAGATCGGAGACCAGCTGATCCATCTTGCTGGGAGCGAGAAATTCACCGAATCGTTTGAGATACAGGGCGCCGATTTCAGCCAGCGAGTGCTCGCCGTCGAAATGTTGAATGATGAAAAAATAGTTGAGCGGCAGAACGAGCTTTTCCTTACTCAGTCCAGTCGGGTCCCACAGGACCATGTACTGTTCCTCACCCTCTTTGATCGGCGAAAATTGAAGATTACGAAGAGCGGGGTACTGGTTGGGGTCTTTGGAGGTACTGGTCGTAGTAGTCATGTCGATCCTTTTGGGAGCGCCCATTGTAACGAGAGGATTGCGCTCGCTGCAACCACTGAGCGGGTACAACTGGTCTGTTTGGTTTATCTGGTTGATTTGGTTCATCTGGTAGTCTCGTTCACCAAACAAACGAAACAAACCAAACAGACCAGACAAACCTATTCTTCTGTTTTGGGCTGCTTGCTGCTGGACCGTCGGGCCATGACCACCAAGGTAAGGATGGTCAAACCCAAGAGCCAGAGGCTCGGCCAGCCATAGGAGGGATCGGTGAATTCGATGAGGTCGGTCAATCGCCCGATCAAGAGCGACATGCGGGCCATCACCG
>VBOM01000499.1 GCA_005877535.1 Nitrospirota bacterium
CTGAGCAACAGTACCTGTTCGGAATTAAAGACAACGTGATGAACTCGGGGTGCACCGAGACAAACACGACCAATTGTAATAACGTCAATCTGGTGAATACCACGAATGCGGTGGTCTGTGTCGTCTGTGCGCCGGGGACGAACCAAATGACGGATCCTAACAATCCTGCGCTCACTAGTGTCACCACGGGAGCCACCTCGATGGTGGGGTTGGTCCAGAGTAAGGATGGATGGTACGTCAAGCTGGCGACTGCGGCAGGCACGTCGGCAGAGCGTTCGGTGTCCAGTCCCGTCGTGCTTGCTGGAGCAGTATTCTTCCCGACGCTGGTTCCCACGAATGACTTCTGCTCCTCCACCGGGACGAGCTATCTCTACGCCTTGTACTACAAGACCGGGTCGGCCTACTCGTCCCCGATCATCGGGACCAGCGTCTCCGGTGCGAATACGAACGCCAGCACGAGGATGAGTCTTGGCGAAGGAGTGGCCTCGCAAGTCGCTGTCCATATCGACGGGACCGGGACGTCGAATGGTTCCACTACCGGAGGACCCCCAGGCGGGCCGGTGATCAAGGCCTGCAGCCAGATGAGCACAGGGAGTAGCACTTGTGTGGATGCAAATGCGCCGAATCCTCCCTGGAGTCGGTATTTATCTTGGGTGCGCCAGCGAGGCTGAGTGAAGGGTAAATAAGCTGGGAGGGACCAGTGTCTTGGTTCCTCCCGGCTCAACCAGCAGGGGCAAAGTAGCGTTCAGCAACGAACGAGATCGTCGCATCAACAAGTGCTGTACATAAGATTCTCTCCACTGCTATGGGTTGTTCTTCCTCTCCTGTTCATCGGGTGTGATTCGAGTTCCGCCCCAGGCAATGGGTCTTCTTCTCCAGGTGATGCCCCACCACAGCGCCTCGCGACCATCCGACTAGCAACAATTACCCCGGACCCCATTACCCTGAACGAAACGATCAAGGTCATGATCGAGACCGATGACAACCATTCCGATACGGCTGGATTTCAGTACCAGTGGATGGCCAACGGTGACCCCATCCGGGATCAGACGGGATCCACGCTGACACCGAGTATGTTAAAGCGTGGTGATCGTGTGACGGTCGGCCTTGTACCTACAAGCGGCACAGTTCAAGGAACTCGTTACCAGGCTGGTCCCGTGGTGGTCGGCAATACCCCCCCCGTCGTTTCGCATCTCTCCATCGAGCGGCCGGATGACCCGCATGCTCCGGTCTTTGCGAAGATGGAGGCCGTCGATGCAGATCGGGACGAGATGCAGTTCGACTTTCGTTGGTCGCGCAACAACAGAATAGTGAAGCAGGGGCCGGAGCAGACGTTGGTCAGTTTTCTGCTGGAAGTGGGGCCACAGGGGATGGTGATTGACAAAGAAACAGGGCAGCTCGTCTGGCAGATTCCCACGGACCTACTTGGCAGCCATCGTGTTCGCATCGTCGCTGAAGATGGGAAAGGAGGAAAAGCCTTTCAGGAATTCGACTTTTCCCTCCCTGCTGCAGGCAAACCTGCTAAACCCGAAGGAGTGTGAGGGCGTCCGCCCAGTTCAAACATTTATTCTGCTTGTCACCTTAATCCACGGTTTGTTAGAATTATATCACTTACCGCTGTAGGGAGGGAGAACACCCCGCGTCTGTGCGTAAACTAAAACTTCGAGAAGGCACCAACACTGCCGTTCTGTTCGGTCACCACGACCGGCACCTCAAGCTGATCGAAGAAGACCTCGGTGTGCGTCTCTCGGCACGCGGCGAAGAACTCACACTCGATGGTACGGCAGACGCCACTCGCCACGCGGAACGTGTCCTCACGGAACTCGCCACCCTCGCCAACGACGGGATGGCCCTCCAGCCGGACGACATTATCCACGCCTTGATCGCACTCCGGCAGAGTCCCGAGTCTCCGATCAAAGAACTCCTCTCCAACGCTGCGACCATCGTCACCAAGAAACGATTCGTGGCGCCAAAAACGCCAACGCAAAAAACCTATATCGAGGCCATCGAGACGCACGACATCGTGATCGGCATCGGCCCGGCCGGAACGGGTAAGACCTACCTGGCGATGGCGATGGCGGTGAGTGCGTTGATGAAGAAAGAAGTGAGCCGCATCATTCTCGCGCGGCCGGCTGTTGAAGCGGGCGAGAAGCTCGGTTTCTTGCCGGGCGATCTGTATGCCAAAGTGAATCCTTATCTCCGCCCTCTGTACGATGCGCTGTTCGATATGATGGATATGGAACGGG
>VBOM01000223.1 GCA_005877535.1 Nitrospirota bacterium
GTCAATTCCCCGTAAACTTTATGTAAATTGTTTGTCGAACGGGGTGTTAGGGTTGTACTGGTTTGGAAATGAGCCAGGCGTTTCTTTCCGTCTCACGTTGGAGCGGGATAAGTTGTGCCTACACCAGCTTTCCTTTTGAGCGCAGCGTTCTGTGGCGTTGAGGAGGAGCTGACTGCCTTATTGTTGCTGGTGGTCAGCGTGGCGGCATTCTGGCATTTGTTGTAACCGTTGGTGGACTCGCCGCAAGATCAGATAATTTAACATGATACTCTATAGATACTTATAGATCATACTTAAACAATCACATCATCCACCCATTCGTATCATTGTTGTATAGATGCAGGGTCTGTTACCGTGCAGCCTCGATCACACGAACGGGAGCAGATGTGACAGCCGTCGATAGTCTCATGCTGGATGCGAAGCAAGCGATCATGGATGCGCATCATCGCCGTTTTCAAACCCTCCACCAGGAAGGGCGATGGGAGGAGGCTCTGCAACAAATTCATGTCATCCTGATCTGTGCAACAGACCTCCTTAATGAGTCATTCCAAGTCCTTGACGAAGCTCTTAAGACTCACAACCATACCCCTACCGACCACTCCACTCATCCTCCTACAACCAGGTAGTGAGTGAGCGTGGCATCGTGCTCACTCGCATCTTGGGAAGATACTCCGCGCCGACGTCATATGATAGGGATCTGGCCGGTCTTGCGCACCTACGTTTGATAGCTTCCTACGCAGTTGTTAGGTTTTCGGCGACCTATGCGATAGCCCGTGCGCACCCATCTCATTCTGGCTGGCGTAGCTCAATGGCAGAGCAGCAGTTTTGTAAATCTGACCGAGACGAAAGGCCCCTTGGAATCCTCTATGGTTTCAAGGTTTTTTTGTGATCTCATAGGGTGACGGAGGGTGGCAGAAGGTAGTATAAAGCCCCGTCAGGCACAACGATGGACACAACATTCCTCCTTGGTCGCGCAGCACCAGCGCCCGTTCGGGACAACCGGGGGAAGCCAACACTCAGCGGATGTTTGGGCTTGCGTCCCCGTAAGAGCATGTACCTCTGACGCATTCCCTATGGTGGCTATCCCAATCTGTCTCTATAACACGATTTATCCCGCATCATCGCTTCCCGTCCACGGACAGTCATCGCACATGGCCAACCCATTGATCCCCTGCAGGGCAATGGAACCGCAATGAGGACAATGCGGAACTATTTTCATCAAATCTTCTAGCTCTCTCATCAAGGCTGGTTCGAACTCTCTCATCCAGACTGAGTCAGTGCCTGGTAATTTCTTCATGATCTACCTTCTTGTAAGGCTTATGAGAAGGATCGACCCCGCCCTCAGAGGAAGTCAATTATATATATTAAGGTCGTCGGAGACCGAGCAACTAAGGGGCACCCTTGGTTAAAGGGCGCGCTTTGCCTCGTCCTGCTGCCCGCGACGTACAGGCCTCGTGAGCCTGGCGCGACACATACCACTAGTTCCCCTTTCGGGCCTTGCCCCGTCGTTCGCATCGCTCCTCCAATATGCCTCACTGCGAGGCCCCATGCCCTTATCGATTCGCCCCAACCGTCGCTTTCTTGTGCAATGTGCCGTCACGTACCTCGCAGAGGATCTGGGATTCAGTCAACCTGCGTTTTAGCCTACCCGGAGTGCTTCAGCTCGGCGCCGAACCTCTTCGGCCTTTTGCGATTGTCCGAGGTTGTCGTAGAGTGAGGCGATATTCGCATGCAAGTGCGACAAGAGTTGTCCCAACTGTGCTTCCTGTGCAATCACATTCGCTTCGAGCGCCAGTTTCTTTTCTTCACTCCGTCGGAAACGCTCCTCAAGCCGCTGCACGAGTTGGATCCAGCCTTTGACCTTGCCGGAATCCAACTCAGGGAGGGGCGGCAAGGCTTCACCGCGATCGAGAGATTTTTCAGTTTGATTGATCCATTTGATGAAGACGAGAAAATCACCAAGCGTAATTTGAAGTGCGGATGAGGCGCCATCTTCTTCTTCGATCACCAGGTCTTCCATTACAACTCCTTGTGAAGCAAATTAATTCGAGTAGTGTGCGGCAGACGAACGAAATACTTCTGCCAAATTGCCGTTGAAGCTTTCTGTTACCGGCCTCTGAAAAGCGAACAACGCGCCGAGATCAAAACGAGCCACCTCCTTTCCATTCCATGTATGGTTTTTGACGAGAACCTGAGAGCAGGTCCAAGAGTGGGCACCCCATAGGCTACACCCAGTGGCCTCGGAGTCGAACAGCGTATGTCACTGCACCATCAGGCAGGGCCCAGCGGAGCGTCGCCTAGAATTTATTAGTCGTCGGTTGTCATGTTTATCATGACATCGGTTCGTAGGTGTGACGTATAGCCGAGTCGTGCTCGAAGCCCTATCGACACACTTAGTATTTTTCTGTCGAATCGATACAAGCAGCATTATCATAATTTGTACGACAGAGGCGGGAGAGGGGTGTGTTGCGAACAACTGTTAGCTCACCGGACTTGAGGGAATATAGACCGCACATGGACGGACTGGAGTATCGGCGGCGGCTGGCGCTTCGATTGAAGCGACCTCAGAGGCTCGGTTGTGACCCTTGAGCCGTCGTTGCATCCCCCCTACAATACGCCCCCTGAGAGACCCCCCATGCCGTTCTCGATTTGTCCCTACTGTCGTTTTCCGATGCAATGTGGGAGGGAAGTTGGCGACCATTGATCGTGTTGGCGCTAGGGTAAGTTGTTGGTGTTGTGTGGCGTGTCTCTTAGCGAGACTTCTTCTTCATCGTTCTCCTCCAAGGTATTCTCGATGGCTTCTAACTCTGCTATCGTCTGCGAGAGGCGTTCTTTCTGCTCCCCGTCTATACTCTCCATAAGGTCTTCCAATAAGGCCAGCGCGTTACTCATTGTTCTGCGGATCTGTGCCTGTGCGCTCATCATGGCTCGAACCTCTTTGGTTGTGGGGTGGTGGGCATGGCGCACCACAATGATGATAGGCCCAAGGCGTGGCTGCTGCCCACCCTACAGAGGAGTGGGTTCGATATGGCACACAGACTCCCCTAGACAGGAACCGTACAGTTCTGGGGGTCTCCCAGCGGCCATTGCAGAATAGCCCCAAGACTATCCCCCCTCCGAACTACTTCCTTCTGGTCTTTCGCCCCACGCCCCGTGCGCTATTCTTCTCACAAAGCTGGCGTTCACAGGCTGAATTGCAAGGAGGCGTCATCATGACCAATCTACGCGCGCTTGTCGGAGCAGGCTTTCTGCTTGCCGTCATGGGGATCGTTGTTTCAGTCCCGCTTGGTTGGACCATTATCCTCGGTATTGGCGAGGCCTATCCAGAGAAGATCATCAAGGGCCGACCCTACCAGTGGAACGATCAGTTGGTGCCGAAGAAGATTCTTCCGCGAACCACATATGGGCAGATCGGGTACAAGATTGAGCCGAAGCAGAAGTAACCTTATCTAGAAGGGGGCTGATCCTTTGCCGGCGCCGCCGTGGGAATGGCGGAGGAGGTAGACGAACGGGCTCTTGAGGGACTTTTGGCGAAGAGCCTTCTGGGCACACTCCCCTCCGCGTCGGTTGACATCGTCCACGTAAGTGGGTGATATTCCTCGAAGGCTGGCGTAGCTCAATGGCAGAGCAGCGGTTTTGTAAACCGCAGGTTGGAGGTTCAATTCCTCTCGCCAGCTCCACAGTTTCAGCATTTTGTTGATTCCTAAAACATAAAAGGTAACGCCAAAGGTAACACGAGGAGAGCCCCCCATTTCTGACAGCCAACCCGCCTCCTCCTCCCCTCCTTCGGTACGCGTCGAGGTGAACCCCACTGACCCTGATGGTATTGTCCATATACGGTATGACGACACACGACCGCCCCGAGTCTTCTTCGATACCAATGTCATTCTCGGGTTAGGCGATGCAGGCGAAGCCGCGCTCCGCCGCTTAAAAGCCGAGCGCTGGTTTCGTTTTCGTTTCTCTACGTTGAACTTTGTCGAATTGCTGTCCCACCTTGGCGATGTACCCACGAAAGAAACCGCCAACCCTTTTGAGAAATACCGCGCGGCATTCCGGCGTGTCTATAACCTCTTTGATGGCGTGTTGCCATCCGCCGAATCCGTGCTCATGCACGGTGTCGGACTTAAGGAGTACACAGGAAAGATGTGGGTCGTCGATGCGGCGGCATTGAGTACCAGGTCAAGGTGATCGCACAAGCGGACTCGCTCGGGGATGTGTTGACGGCGGGCATAAACCCCGCCCATTATAAAAAGTTGCGAGCGATAGACGCCACGTCGTTTCTCGGGGTCGTGGCCGACGCGCGAAACACGATCGCAGATCCCGTCAAGGACTTGGAAGCTGGCGGGCGCCTACTCCGACGCTTCTACGGTTACTTGATTTTTCGAGCGAGCAACGAGGCGATCCTTTTTGGAAAACTACCTGACGACCAACAACTCGCTGTGATCGCGTTTTTCGAACAGGCGGGCGGCAAGATGTTCGTGAGCCACTTTGTGAAAGTGCTTATTCGGATGATATGTGACGGCGCGAAAGATGACGCCAACGATTTCTATGACATGCTGCAACTACTTTTGCTGGCAGACACTAATCTTCTATTTGTGACCGATGACCGACCATTTTTTCAATACTATGTGGGGGCTGAGCACCACCGCATAGTCCGATGGCAAAGATTCAAAGACAGCTAATACACGATCAGTGGAGCGCCGTTTAAATCTGGTTAGGATTTGGTGATCCTGGAGGCAGGTGGGTTCCCTCACCGCCCCGCCTGAAACGACACGTCGTACGCGTACAATTTCATCGAACTGGCCGGGTTCCTAGGTCTCACGACAAAACAAAGGCCCGGTTCCTTTCGGAGCCGAGCCTTTACTTCATTAGCACGAGGAGGACACCCATCGCGCAGTATGAAGCAAGGTCAGCATCCCGCACCTTTGGGCTACTGCGGACCTTGGAAACACCCTTGCGTTGTGCCCCCTGGCTCTGGCTGCGGTGACGATCCAAAACCCCCTCGCCTCGTTTATAGATCATGCCCATCGCGCAGCCTTCCTTTTCATCGTGCACGCTGGTTGGGGTGGTTGCATATCATAGAAAAGAGCGTGCTAGGCACATCGTCGTCACTGGCCTATGGAGAAACTCTACGCCAAGCTGGCAATCATCATTCAGCCCTCCTTTTGATCCTGGCCCCCAGTCCGCTCGGTGCTTTTACTCACATAGATCGCGGCGCTCATGGCTCAGCCCCTTTCTCTTGCGGCGTCATGTTGATTTGTTTTGAGATCGTATCGAGATGCTCGACCACACGGTCGACAGCGGTGATCAAGACATAGACGGCCAACAGACCGAACCAGACCACAGCGATGAAGATCAAACCTAAGAGCATTTGCGGGCTGATCTCGATGTGACTCAGTCCGTATCCCATCCCCCCGATGATGGGAATCTGAACCAGCAAGAACAGGCCAGCGCTCCGAGTCGGTCGGTGAACCATGACGGTCCTCCTTTCTTATTCGGCACACGATTCCTTGTACGTGTGCCATCCTACCAACTCCGCCACCGAGACCTCCAACATCTTGAGAGTGTCACGTGCGGCTCCCCCGACCACTCCTGCCGCAGCGGTTCGGCGGCCACGACGGGCACCGGCCCCAGATCCGTTCGGCCTGATCGTCGAGAGCCAGTCGGACCGGCGCGACCGGCACGTCATACGCGCCCCGGTTAATCGGACTCGCCGGGTTCCTCGAGTCGGCCGCATTCATCGGATTAAATGGATTGTCCTTCGTCATGGAACTCTCCCCCACTACCGCTTGGATTTCCACCACTCCCACGGCGGCCCCGGCCGCGTATCAGCCGTGTGGTTCTTGACAGAATTTCCCGAAGCGATGATAGTGCCTGGGACTTTGGCTCAACAGGAATCAGAATCCTTTGAGTAAGAGGCTGGCGCTAATCTGTTGAATGCAGAATGTAGGAGAGGAAACCAATGAAAAATAAAATGGTGGTATTCGGAGTCGGACTATTTCTTGCTTTGCTGGTACCAGTCAACTTGACTATGGCAACGGAGGTTAAATTACATATTGCCCCGGTGTTTCAGGAACGCCCTAGTTGGTGTTGGGCAGCCGTTGGCGAGATGGTCTTCAAATACTATTACGTTCCCGCTGCTCATCGAACAGACTATCAGTGTGGGATCGTACAGGGTCGAAACCTTTGCATGGGAATACCGAATTGCGTTCCATGTGATCTCTCAGCTGGTGATGCAGCCACCATGGTTAACATGCTTGAACAGTATCCTTTACTGGCTACACCGGGCGGTACGGCTGGAGATATTGCGCTTACAGCTCAATCGAAGAGCGGAAGCCTTTCTGAGGTAGAAGTGAAAAAGGAGCTAGATGAGGGCCGTCCTATTATTGTTGGAATTTCACCGCCTGGGTTCAAGGTAGATGGCACACCTCAACATATGGCCCTCATAGTTGGCTATGATGATAGCTCCGACGACTTGATGCTAACCGTGAATGATCCTTTCCCCTACGAAGACATGCGTTTTCTCTGGATAGGGAATGCGTATCTAAGCGCGCGCGCATCAGGAGGAAGTGATGGCGAATATGAGATCGGTTATGAAGCATTTCGGTTAAGGCTAAAGTGGACCCAGACAATTTACCGAATTACCTGTACAGGCCATGGTTGTCCATCCGACAACCACCAAGTAGCCGATGGCTCCGCTGGGAAAGACGACCGTGATGTGACTCAAACCGTTCTAATGGCATCCTCTGGTGATTTCAAAACTTTAAGAACAGGACATAAAGCTGTCGATGCTGATAGCGGTACAACATGGCAGTCAAAAGTTACCTTTCCCGGTGCTAAGCAGTGCCTAGTGAGGGACAAAGACGATTATAATGGAGCCAGGTGGAGTTGCATATTCAGATTTGCAGACAGGTCGGAAGCCGACAAATCGGTAGAGGATATAGTTAACCGATTGCGCAACAGCTTACCTCATGGTTGGATCGGGAAGGATCTTAATGAGGACTCTGACACCGAGTCTTATACCAAGACAGACAAGTTTTCTGCATATAAACCTGGAAATGACTCGCTTATCAGAGTTTACTTAACTGACACCAAGAAGGATGGGCGGGTCAAGATTTATCTTTCCGTGGATAATAATTAGTGTTCTGTCTAAGGCGATGACAGGATCGCCCCTCCGTCACCGACATCGTCTCCCCTGGTATATACAAGCAAAATCCGGAGCCAATCAAAGACGGCTGGTGGTATCGGAGGTATGCGCCGAAAAATACGGTGCTGATGCGTGGGTGGTTCGAATCTGCTGAGTCGTCAGGCACGAGGACGAATGTCTGATTCCGTTGATCCTCACCGCGAAGGGAAATACTGGCCTAACGTTCGGCTTCCGTGAGATCGCCCTCCTCTTCCAGCTCTTCAAGATCGGCTTCCGCTTTGGCCTTTAGTGTTGAGGGGTGAAGACCATATTTTTTGAGCATTTTGTAGAAGTCTGCCCGATAGCGTCCTGCAAATTGGGCGGCGCGTGAGATATTGCCGCCGGTGAGTTGCAGTACATTCTTGAGATAGGTTTTCTCAAACTCTTCCTTTGCTTCAGTCAGTGGCTTGAGCGGCGCTTCCGGTGATGTGCCCATAGAGGGTAAGAGGTCCGGCGTAATCATGTCTTGGCGCGTCATGACGGCGGCCTTTTCTACGACATTTTCCAATTCTCGGACATTTCCCGGCCAGGGGTGCGTGACCAGCCGATTGAGGGCGGCCGGTGTAAAGCCGCGCAAGCTTTTATTCGCTCGCTTCGCACTCGAGATCAGGAACTGTTGGGCCAACAAGGGAATATCATCTCGGCGTTCACGAAGCGGTGGGATAAACAGTGGGACGACAGAGATGCGGTAGTACAGATCGTTCCGGAATGACCCGTTTTTGACCGCTTCGCCGAGGTCCTTATTGGTCGCGGCGATTATCCGTACATCGATCTTCGTCGAGATTTCTGAGCCCACTTCCCGGACTTCCCTTTCCTGCACGGCCCGCAGCAGTTTGACCTGCATCGAAAGCGGTATTTCGCCAATCTCGTCAAGAAATAGTGTGCCGCCGTTGGCGCTTTGAAACAGGCCTCGCTTGGCACCATGGGCGCTGGTAAACGCGCCGCGCACATGTCCGAAGAGTTCAGACTCAAAGAGCGTTTCGGGAATGGCCGCGCAATTGAGGGCGACAAACGGTCCTTTACTCCGTCGGCTGTTCGAATGGATCACGCGTGCGAACACTTCTTTGCCGGTCCCGGTTTCTCCAAAGAGGAGAATGGTCGCGTCCGAGTCCGCCACCTGCACCACCTGTTGGAGTATGCGCTGCATCGCAGGACTTCGTGCGACGATGTTTTCCATGCCGTACAATTCGTTGACGAGAGACTTGAGCCGCTGGATCTCTCCTCTCATCCGCTGCGGAGAAAGCCCTTCTTCGATCTTGGCCTTCAGTTCCTGGTCATCGAACGGTTTGGTGAGATATCCGACGGCCCCCCGCTGCATGGCTTCCACGGCATTGGGGATGCTGCCGTGGGCCGTCAGGATGATAACCGGAAGGCCTGGATGAATCCGTAGCAGTTCCTCCGTCACATCTA
>VBOM01000500.1 GCA_005877535.1 Nitrospirota bacterium
AGCTCCACATCGAACGTCTTGGTGTCTTTCGGCGTGGGGAAAGTAAAGGTCTCCACGCGCGATTCCTCAGGCTTCAATACCGTATCCTCAAGAACTTTGACCGCCTCAAAGTCAAAGATCGTCTTCTGGCCTTTGGCATCCTGATAGACTCGCCCATAGACCCGCTTGTCGGTAAAAACAGTCTTCAGATTCTTCCCTTTGATATCCAGATCGAGTGCCACGGTCGCCCAGGCCGGATGGGTGGTCGGCAAATTGTGCGGAACGAGACTTTGTACCTTCACGGCAACCGTCGTTTTCTCGCCCTCGATTTTCGTGTGGACTTCCAGCTTGGCCGCTCCCTGGCGGAGCTTGCCGATACGACCTGGGAAGGTATGGTTCGCCACCTTACGCTTCTTTTCCCCGTTCGCCGACTCGCCGACCTGCTCCGGCATATGGCAGGTCTGGCACTCTTTGCCGGACTTCACCGCCTTGCTCTTATCCCAGTTGCCCAACAGATCGTTGGCCTTGCCTAAGGCGGCAGCCGAGGGGACCGACTGGTGGCAATTGAGGCAGAGGTCGGACTTTTGAAACAGCCCCAGCTCCACCGACTGGTGCGCACGGTTCTGGACAGAATCCTTATAGGGGCCATAGATCGTCCTGTTCTCGAGTTCGTACTCTGGCTCCGGCGGTTGTTTCGTCCGATCAACCTGCTTGATCAAGTGGCATTGCGCGCAGGCCACCCCATCCAACGACGGGTCACCGGACTTGGCCTGATCGATAAAGAGCTGGGCCTGATCTGGGAATTCGCGCACGTGCGGCGCATGGCAGCGAAAGCATAGGCCTTTGTCTTTTCCTGCAGGAGAAGACAAGAAGGCGTCGAGCGAGGTGCGGAAGGCCGGGGAATGGATCGAGCGCGAAAGCGGAGAGGTTTCCCACTCTTCAAACACGCGCTCATGGCAACGTTTGCACTTGCTGGAGGTTGGAAAGGCCTGTTCGATGGTGCTCTGCGACATAGCTGGTTCTTGCGCGAATGTGCCGCGGTCAGGCATGTGAGCGAGAAGCAACGCAACCATCACGATCGCCGAACCCATTCTAATCTTCACACCGATCGAGTTTCGCACCATCACCTGTCCTTCTGCTTCGACTTCTTAGCAGGCTGCGGAATATCTCAGTTTATACACAATCCATCGTTCGAATCTTACATAAATGGTTCCGATGTCAAGAGAACCTCAGGATGCTCAAAAAGGCTGTCCAGCAAGGCCGCAGCGAGCGAGGAGGCGAGGCGTACGCTTCGGTACGTTGAGCCTCTGAGCGATGCGAGAACGCCGCTGGCGGACTTTTTCAGCATCCTGCTAGAGTGTTTTGGCCCGATAGGTCAGCAAGCGGGGTTTCGTATACTCATCGAAAATCATCTTCGCACTCTCCCGTTCTTTGTCGCTCGCCAAGGTTGCGAGATACTTCTCCTTGAGCGCCGGTTCGGGCGTCGGTATCAACGCATAGTTCAGCACTACTTCAATCGACGCGGCAGTCGATCCCGCTGGGATCGCAAGAGAGAACGGAACTTTTCGCGTATGGCCCCCTTTGATGAAGGGATCAGGAATCTGGCCCCGCAGAATTTTGTCGTAGGGCAAGCCGAACTGCTTGGTCTCTTCCTTCAGCACCTTGCCCTGCGGATCCTTGGTCGTAACGCCGGGAACTACCACGCCGCGGAACCAGTGGCGACCGATTGAGCGGGTCATGGCCCCTCGTCTCGAGGTGGAGCTGCCGGTCGAGGGCTCCATGTGGCAGTCTTGGCAGATTGTCCCCTGTAAGATCTCACCAGGCAAATCTTTCCGCATCACATCCTTGACCTTGTCGAAATGGCAAGAGGCGCAATAGTTTGCGCCACGGAACAGCGCGGACTGCGCCCCAGGATGGACGAGATTTTCCTCTGGGTCCGCATAGGGCCCATAGATCATCTTGCCCGGCTCGATCTTGAACGAGGGCGGAGAGTTCGGTGTCTGCTCGACCTGCTTGATCAGATGGCAGGAGGCGCAACCGATGCCTTCCACTTGCAGCTTGCCGGACAACACCTGGGCCACAATCTTCTCGGCATGTTGCGGGAACACGGTGGTAGACGGTGCATGACAGGAGAGACAGCGGCGGCGCTCGTCGGTCGTCGGATTGGTCTGCAGCCAGACGCCCAATACCGTGCGGAAGACCGGTGACTCCAGCGACGTACCATGCAAGAGCGCCGCATCAACCCGACCGAAGGTCTTGAGGTCCGGCGTCTGTTCGCGCACGCCTTTCCACTCATCATAGTGCCGATCGTGGCATTGCTTGCAGTCTTCCGATCGAATGAAGATTTTTTCAATTTCCGCCACCCAGTCGGCCGGAGCCTGAGCCTCTGCCCTCTGTGCGATGGCGCGGTCATTATACAGGCCGGTGACACCCACAATGAGTACGAGGAAGAAGCCTGCGGCAATTTGCTGTGCGGAACGTCTGCGTCGTAACATCTTCAATCCCGTTTACATCCGACGAAATGGAAATTGACCCCCCACCCGACCGGATCGCCTGGATCGGCCGGTTCATAGGTGCCGACGGTGAAGTTACA
>VBOM01000224.1 GCA_005877535.1 Nitrospirota bacterium
CGACTCCTGCAATCACGGTCGGCACCACCGCGCTCGCGATTACCGCCGCCACTAAAAAGGAATACTGCTCCTGAGATACAATGCCGTGCGAGAGGCCGAAGAGAGACGCGATCGTGCCGAACGTCAGCCCGGTCGACATCATGAGGGTGTAATACCAGCGTTCATTTCTATCACGCCGAAAGAGTCCGATGACGGGATAGAGGCCGAAAATTTTAGCGAGCACCTTCCCAACCAGGAGCGTGACGAAGACGAGAGGGGCTGCCAACAACGCCGGCAACGAGATCAGCGTCCCGGCTCGAAGAAAATAGAAGGGCGTGAGAAATCCAACGGTCAATGTCCGCAGCCTTCGAACCCACTGAGCATCTCTCGCCGCGCTGCCCGCTAACACCATGCCTGCAATATAAGCAGGAAGGACTGCCTCGCTGCCAGACCACAAGGCCAGCGCGCCTAACCCAAACAGGACGAGCATGATCCATTTCGTCCGGATCGCAGCGGTCCGGTGCGCATACACCGTAGTGATCCAATGGGTGACTGTGGGGAGCGACCCCAGCACGACAGCGCTGGCGACAATGAAAACAATGGTCTTATAGGTGAAGGGCGAAAATAACAGGCCTAGGGCAATGACGGTTCCCAGATCAGTAATGAAACAGGCGCCCAATATGCCTTTCCCAAAATTGGTCTTATTGAATCCGGTTTCCAACATAACCGCATACACCACGGCCATGGACGTTGTCGACAGCGCGACGCCGCAGAGCCAACTTGCCTGAACACTCCACCCTAGTAGATAGTAGGCGATCGCGGCGCAGCCGAGAAACGGCGCGGCAAAGCTGACCATTCCGACCACCGTGACCTCCCTCAATTTCGTGCGGAGCACATCGGGGTCGAGTTCAGCCCCTGCAAGAAACGTCAGGAAGACCGCTCCGGTGGCAGCCAGAAAACGAACCCATTCCTGATTCGCACCGAGAAAATCGGCATAACCAAGCCACGCAAGAACGGCGGCAGTGGCCACTCCCACACAGATTTCAATCAGGGCTATGGAGATGCGAATGTGGTAGGCGATCAGAGCAGAAACGACGGCTAGCGCAAGCCAGAGAGAAGCGATGGTAAACAGCTGTTCCATAGGGGAGTCCTCCTGGACGAACCGTGCCAGATCATCGTCCCGGCACAAACAAACCGCATGCAGCGGTTGTCACCTGACACATGACCACTCCGCAGCCATGACACTTGGCGTAGGAGTCATCAGCCCGATTAGGGCGGTTATTCGGGGGACTCCATCCCCTATCTCTGATTACACTATACGGAAAATCCTAGCCTACAGGAATTGATTTGTTCGGTGACCGTACTCACCGGCTTAACTTATCGGCACGAGGGGGGGAACGGCGCGTCCAGGTTCACTGTGGCAAATCGTGAGGGCAATCCAGTGGCAGCCGAGACAGCCCGGTTTGTCTGGTTGATCAGGTTTGTTTTGTTTTTCTGGTTCATCTGGTTTATCGGTTAGTCTGGTTCAACCAAATAAACAAGACAAACCAAACAAACCAATTAAACGAGACAGACCAGGCAGACCGAACAGACCAAATGAACAAGATAGGCTGGCGGACTTTTTCAGCACCCTGTTAGGCCTGAGGCTTCCCTGATACCGGAGGCGTGGATTCGCCGGAGAATTTCTTGTGGAGAAGTTTTCGTCCGAGGATCGTAATCCCCAATGCGAGACCTAGCGAGAACGGAACGAACAATGCGGCGGCAATATCCGCATTGCCGAGCCACCCCATCTCATGAAGACCCTTGAAGATATAGGCCATGAGCCCGCTGAGATAATAGGCAATCACGATAACCGACAATCCTTCGACAGTATACTGGAGGATGGCCTGGCTCTTCGTCGTCTTGTCGACGCTGATCAAGAGCGTCAGGTTCTGGGATTGGAGCATGAGATCAACGCGGGCGCGAATAATAGAGATCGTCCCTTCAAAACCGCTGCGAAGGGTGTCCATCCGCTTCAGGAGTTGTTGATTGCCCTCCGCCACCCCAGTGATCCCGCTGAGGACATACTCAGAGATAGGACGGTACAGGGGGAGCGCACGTTCGTCGAGTGACGCCAACGTTCGATGCACGATCTTGTCATAAGGCACAGAGGCGGACAGCTCGAAATGCAACTTACTGGACAGCCGAGTGGTTTTTAACCAGTCTTGCGTCAGCCCATTGAGCCAACGCTGTAGGGCCAGGGAGTCGGCATGGCCGATATGTCCGCTGATGATTTCACGCTGCTTCAAGTGCACCTGCTCGAACTTGTAGGCCTGATCGATCGCAGCCGAAAACAACGGCTTTTGCATGAGCAACAAATGGTAGTAGGTTTCGATCCGGACAATGGCATCCACGATGTCCTTCAGATGAGAGCTGCTGGACCTGCCAGACCCTACACTGACCCAATAACGCTCACGCCCATGCTCGTCCGGTGTGAAGCTGGTGACCAGCGCGGTCTCCTCATCGAGAATCCGGCTGCCATACATGACAGGGCCGGGAAGCTGAGAGCGCAACGCCTCACTTCCTGGCAACGGTTTGATCATCAGCAGCATATCCAAACGGCACACTTCCGCACCGAGCGGAATGATCGGAGACCGGTACTGCGGAAAGGTCATCGGGCCAAAGGTCACCTCCCCAGCGTGGTTGGAGGTAATATGCCAGGTTTGATAACTGTAGTACTCCGTGTGTGCTTCCCAGATCAGAATCAGCCGATCGCCGCTCGCTTCCACCTTCACGCCATAGCCAAACGTGTCATGGATGGCCATCGCGTCTGCGGAGATCTTGAAGACCCCCAGAAGAGACCTGAACTCGTCACGGCTCGCCGGCCGCTGCACCGGCGGGTCGATCATGCGAAACGCTTTGTAGTGCACGTGCGCAGGGGCTCGCAGCCACTGGGCCAAGGGCATCTGTGGCCGCTCATGCAGCTTCCGAATAAGCTCGTCGGCATCCGGCTTGGCAATCTCAGGCTCAGTCATGCGATGACCCTGCGAGGTGAAAAGTGGAACGAGAAACGGTTCCAGGCTACTGACTTGTGAGCAACCCTGTCAAATGATCGTCAGTCAGTGCATGAATTGATTCATTGATTCAATGGTGCAATGGATCAATCGTCAATCATCCTGCGAGAGACGCGTCACGGGTGTTGAGAACGACACATTGGAGAAAGCGCGCCCCTAAATAAAGAGGCTGGCTTGGCAGCCTTAGGTCGGGCGGTAAGCAAACCGAATTTTATAGCATCCTACTTGCGCATGGAGAATTGACGCCCCTGATTAAATCGTCCTACGTTCACGATTCGTCCTCAGACTGGGGAAGGAATTCAACTACGCCGCGCGACCGGTCATAAAAGAAAGACTCCATACCATATTACGTCAAAACTTAGGTATTAATATGCAAGTAATGGTTCCCTTATTTGGGAGTCCATACGTGCCAATTTCCGTCTTCTGACGTGCCAATTTCCGTACTCCTACCGCTCACACAAGGACAGTCAAGCGACAATTCCTGGCATCGCATGGCCCTCGCGCCTGGATTGTCGCGGGTATTGGCCGCACAAAATCGTATTGCATGATGGCACGGCGATTGCGCCTTCGCAGGAGGACAGGATGGGTGCCGAGACCATCCCGAGCAGTACAAAAGATTGCTATGAAGATCATGATAATTGTGCGCCCAGGAATAATTGCGGCACTGTTTCCTCTCAATCTCGCTGTGCTGTCCGGCTGTGGACCAGCGATATCCGACAACGCGTCGAACTCGGAACCCCGCGCTAGCCTGGGTGCGCCGGCCAAATCGCGACCCGTCTTACAGGGCACTGCGGTACCACTCAACGGCCCATTCGCTCTGGCGGCGAGCCCCGGGCCTCTCACCGGAATTGCCTGGTCGAACCAGGCGCCAGTAGCAAACCAAGAAGGGCCGGCGCCGATGCCGAAGCAGTTGGTCTTGCCTACCTGGATTGCGCAGGACTTGGATGCTCCGGAGGTATCCGTGCGGCTCCAGGCCCTGGATTTGTGGGCGCGGCAGGGAGCCAAGGCACCATTGGACCCGCTGGTTGTCGCACTGGATGACGAGGAGGACGACGTGCGGGCAAAGGCAATCGCGATCATCGAACGGAACTGGGCGATCGAGCAGGAGGGGGAGCCCGAGGCAGAGAAGCAGGGCAGGGTCGAGAGATAAGGGGGCACACGCAAGGCAAGAGACAAACGCTTCACGAAAAACGCGTCCCGCATGAAGACGCGTAGCCTAGAGACAGTCAGCCGGTGCAGTCGTTACATCACCAAGGAGGAACATCATGATGCAAGGCAGATGGAGCAGATCGCTGAGTGGAGTCGGGGCGGCGGTCCTCATCGGAGGCCTGGTCCTGACGAACTACGGCGGAGGGAGCATGCCCGCGGAGGCGCAGGACCAACAGCATAATGAAGCGTACAGCTATCCGAACCCGTTCAGGCAAATCCTGGACAAACTCAACGATGTCCTCGCGAAGCTCAACAGCGGTGGAACTACAGGTGGAGGCGGGGCAACGAGCGCCGCGGGGAATTACACGATGCGGTGGGACACACGCAATGCGTCGGCATCGCGCTTTACCGTCTTGACGGACTTTGGCGGCGCGGCTGTGAGGGACAACAACACCGGGCTGGTGTGGGAACAATCGCCGTCCACGATGGCCACGTGGACCGATGCCCGACTCCTATGTATCGACAAGCCTGTCGGGGGCACGCGCGGGTGGCGGCTACCCTCGGTGTCGGAATTGGCGAGTCTGATCGACCCGTCGTTGCCGGCACCGTTTGTTCCGGCAGTGTTTACAGGGGTCGAGCAGATGGCCCCCTACTGGTCTGCGACGGCAAATGCGGATAATACTTCTACTTCTGCTACCAGCAAGTTAAGCGTGAACTTCCAGGATGGCCAGGTGGGCGTCAGCAGCAAGTCCACCCCCAACTTCTTCTGGTGTGTGCGCGGTCCGATGAACGAGGCTGCGTATTAAGAATTCAGCGTTTGAAGTGAGTTGATGATTGAGGGGCAGGGGGCCTACGCCCTCTGCCCCTTTCGACGAACTCGAAACCCTAAAACCCTTCTTACCCCATCAAG
>VBOM01000501.1 GCA_005877535.1 Nitrospirota bacterium
GGTTTCAAACAGCCCCGCAAGAAACCCGGAATAGGAAGCCTTGTCACGAGCGGTCTCAGCCACCGCCGCAGACCCTTGAAACACATCCGGTTTTGTCATGCGCGGCACCTCCAATGACAGGGAAATTAGGGTGCTGTCGCTCGTCTCATTGATTGGTTTACCTTACCACTATTTACGCCAGGTTTCTCTCGGATTTGGTCCTGCCAGACCCCCTCTTATGTAGCACCCAGACCCCAGGGAGGAGGCGGACTGTTGGCGCCCTGGCGTGGTAGGATGTGGAGTAGATTAGGCGTGTCTCTGAGCATCGGCGCGTGACGATTCTTCACTCCGGTTTTCGGACGGAGAATAAACCATGCGTAACGTTGTCGTCGTCGACGGATTTCGTACCCCACTATGCAAGGAAGGAACAGACTTTCGCGAGACGGATGCGGACGTGCTTGGCGCCTGGGTCGTTCGCGAAATGATCACAAGGTGTCACCGCTGGAATCTCCCGCTGGAAACGATCGATTGCGTCTTAGGAAGCAATGTGGCAACGCCCACGCACGCGGTGAATCCGACACGTGTCGCAGCCGTCACCGGTGGCCTCCCAGCGACGATCCCCGCCGATACGGTGGCGGGGAAAAATTGCGGCTCAGGAGTGACGGCACTCTACTATGGGAGCTTGCGTATCCGGAGCGGTGATGCCGATACGGTGCTCGTCATCGGCATGGAGGCGATGAGCCGTATCCCGGTCGTCTACCACCACATTGTTGCTGCCCTTCTCCTGCAATACGGTAAAGCCAGAAGCTTTCGAGAACGTGCCGAAGGCGCTCTTGCCCTCATTCCCACGCTCCTGAACCTCAAGAAATATCCACCGCGCGTCGGTTTGGTGATGGGTCTCACGGATCCCATGTGCGACCTCATTATGGGACAGACGGCAGAGAATATTGCGAAAGATCCTTCGCTGGGCATCACCCGGCAGGATCAGGACGCGTTTTCCATTCGATCGCACAGGCTCGCGGCACAAGCGTGGAAGACAAGGCCAAGTCCCTCGGCTTGCCGATCCTCGGCTACGTGAAAGACTACGCTGATTTTGGGTATGAACCGGCCTGTATGGGCTTGGCCCCCGTCGGGGCCATCGCCAAAGTGTTGGCCAAGGCCCGCCTGACCCTCAAGGACTTCGCAGTATGGGAGATTAACGAAGCCTTTGCATCCGTCGTGTTGGGGATCAACCGCATTCTTGACTCGTCATCTCTCATGCAGCGCAAGTTTGGCCATTACGGATTGACTGAACGTCTCGGCGAAATCCCGCCCGACGATCTCAACCCGCACGGCGGTGCGATCGCGCTCGGTCATCCAGTAGGCGTCTCCGGTCTGCGCCTTGCCATGACCTCCCTGTTCGAACTGAAACGACGGAATGCCGAGCGTGCGCT
>VBOM01000225.1 GCA_005877535.1 Nitrospirota bacterium
CCCCATGGGAATCCTCAGCAGGAGTCGGTTGCTGAGGCAGTCCTGCGTGAGTCCGAATGCTCACGTTGTACTATACGGCATGACCATCGTCTGGCCCAGCTGCTGAATCGCTCCCCGCGATTCTGACCCAGAGAGAGACGTCGTGAATGACCAGCACCGTGCGTATGTTGGGCTGGAAGGAGTCCTGAACGATCCCCCAGCAAGTGCATCACGAGAGGGACAGACGGCTCGGACCCTCGTGACACAGCGAGAGAAAATGGGAAATCAGCATCAAGACAGGGAGTCCGAAATTTCTGCTGAATCAGCTTTCGACCCAGCCGGGCGGAGGCCCCCGCCGACTCCACGGAGGGGGCGGGGGGACGGCGACGCTTACAGATTGGGGATCAGCGAACCAGGGACGTGAACCGTGATAATTGGCCTTGGATCTTCGGTGGTTCAGGGCGCCAGATGCGCATAGTGGAGCGTCATCTTGATATCGCGGTGGTTGGCCAGCGCCTCGACTTCCGGGGGCGGTCGTCCGGCCTGCACCAGACGGCTCGGCTATAATCAGCTCCGCCCTCACAGCTTGTTCGGCCACCTGACGCCGAATGAGCTTGTTGGAAAATGTCAGGCGCTACAGACTGTCGAAGAGGCCATCTGTTTCAGTTAAGAACCGTCTCGGAACGGGGCCAACGTCAGAAGCCAGAAGTTCTCAAATAGAAGAGTCTCCTTGACGGGAGAGCTTACGCATGGCCTTTAAGGCAGGCGTGCGCTTGCGCCTGCCACCGGCACCGACAATGCTGGCCCGTAATCATCTGTGTTGTGATCATGTGTTGTCCTCCACTATGTCTCTGATCTGATAGACCGTCAACATTCCAAAACGCGCACCCTTTCATGGACAGGTCTCTTCCCCCGCCTTGAGGGGCTGATTACACCTTCTGGTGGCGCCTCAGTCTTTTGATCCGTTGATGTTATTGACACGTTCCTCGGTTCATGCTCTACTGCGTGCGCCCGTAGATATACCGATAAGTATTGTTCTTGGTGATTCCACGTCCGTTGTGGGGGCCGGCCCAGGTAGGGAGGTTCTCAGTGCGCGGCGATCTACTTACCAGGTTATCTTGTCTTCCCCCCTCTCAGCGCTGGCCAGTGGAGGGGTTCGATGCCCTCACTAGCACTGAACTCTCTCACCAATATCATCTGCGCTTTGGTCATCGTATAAGGGTGGCTGTGCTGTGCCACCCTAGAGACCCGACGTTGAGGGGCGCAAGATGTATTGAAACAGGCTATCTCATAAGGAGATAACGTCATGAGGAGAGCAACGATCCTTGTCTATTGCATTGTGCCAAAGCTGATAATGAGAGTGACAGGGGCGGTCTCAGGAGAAACCTATGTTTAATCTGACAAATGGGGGCAACATCAAAGGGATTGTGAGCTAGAAGGGCGAGATTCCGGACCTTCCGAAAATCCAGGCCACCTCAGATCTGCTGTGTGCGGCGAAACGGTGCCGTCTCCAACGTTCGAGATGGATCCGAAGAGCAAAGGTGTGCAATGCGTGCTCGTCTATCTTGAACAGGTCGAGAAGGGGAAGGCAGCCGCAGACAAGTGTTGGCTCCATATGGGATATGGGAAGGGACAGCTCCAACAAAGCGCCCATACGACGGTGACGTATCAATTCAAGGAGCACATCTTCCCGTTTATTCGAAGCCGAAAGGTGACGATGGTTAATTTCGAGGCGATTCTCCACAGCCTGCATTTTTTGCCGAGAAATATATCTCGCTCCTGAATGTCACTATGCGCACACCTTCCCGGCAAGTTGACCATATGATCCTCCAAGATCACGGCAAGGGAGTGATGAGATATCGGTGCGATTTCCAGGCCCACATGAACGAGGATGTCGGCCGGCCGATCGATGGTGCGCCGCCTATCCGCAGGAAGGAGGGTGAGGTCAAGCCAGAGAAAACGGTCGACGTTTGATTTTAGTTCCTCATCCGGAAGGTCACGATCGAGTAGCTGCACTTCATGTCAGACCGGCGCCAAGTTAAAGAGGGTGCCACACAAGGAGGGTCTAGCTATGGAATCCAGGGAGAGAAGGCTGTGTTTCGGGAGTCTGATCGTCGGGCTGCTCGCGCTCCTTTCATTTGTCACCTATGAATTGAGCCTGTACGTCCAGAACGCCAATGCGATTCCGGCCTTCGCCCGCAAGTACGGGTTTTCCTGCAATGTCTGCCACGTCCCCGGCTTCCCGAAATTGAACGACACAGGGAACATCTTCCGCGATCAAGGCTATCAGTTGGGAGGGGACGGCGACTTGCCGACCCATGAGGGCATCACCATGGGTTACTTCCCCCTCTCGTTCCGGACGACAGTCGGCTATCAGGCAGCCAATGTCCGAACGGATGGCAGTGGAGTTTCGACCGGTGGGTTTGGTTTTACTGGGCTGGACATTTTAAGCTTTGGCCTCCTGCACCGCGACATCTCGTTTGGCCTGGTTTTTACGCCTGGCCTTGGGGGCGCCGGCTTTGGCACAGGAGCGTCGGACGGCGATTTGGAGGCTGCCTATGTCCGGCTCAACCGGCTCGAACGGTTTCTTGGTGTCCAAGGCGAGCCGGGGACATATCTCATGAATCTGAAGGTCGGGAAATTTGAACTCGATGTGCCATTCAGCGAGAAACGGAGTCCCACCCTCAACACGCCCTTCGTGCTGTACCACTATATGCCTGGCACGCCTTACACAGCCACGGTCAGTGGGACATCGACGAGTACCTACCTCAACCCTAATTCCTTCGCGATCGGAGAAAATTCACCTGGCATTGAAATGGCCGGTATTACCAAGACGGCGGTCACGGACGGGTACTTCCGTTACAGTCTTTCGGGTCTCAGCACGAACACATTTTCAGGCCCTCTCAACGGCTGCTCCGGAGGGGCCGGGACCTGTTCGGGCACGGGAGGGCGAAATGTGAATTTCTATGGCCATATGACACAGTCGTTTGGCGGCTATGGCATAGTCACCGGCCAGCGCATCGGGCTGTTCGGCGTATACGGAAATGCTCCTACTATGGTGAATGCTACCTGTCCGACTTGCCAGGCAGTTGCTGGCAGCGGTCAGCCATTCTCTCGGATTGGGGCCGATGTGAGTCTCACATTCGATGGACAATGGAATCTCTTTGGCGCGTTCATGCATGGCAACGACAGCAAGAATCTCTTTGTGTCGCAAGGGATCGCAAACGCCCAGAATGCCTCATGGAACGGCGGCTTTGTCGAGTTAGACTGGTACCCGACTCAATTGCCTCTGGTCGGGATGCCTGGCTGGCTCTTCTCGTATCGGTATGACATTATCAGAAATGATCGACAAGGCGACCCGACGTTTGCCAAAAACTACAATAACGTCGACTCCCATACCTTCATGGCCCGATATTACATCCACCAGTCAAACCGGACCGATATTGCACTGCATGCAGAATACAACACCTCTACCGCACGGAAGGTGTAGGGTCAAAAAATGTTGTGGGACCAGGAGGTGCGTGCGCTCCCGCTTGTGGAAATCTGTTGGGCCAAACGATGCTAGTGGGGTTTGACTTTGCCTATTAGAACAATGTCAAACCACTCATAATGGTCCGGCCCTCCTCTTTGGAGGGCCGGCAGCAGATGCGCTCACTCGATTCAAGTCACGATGGTGACGAGGATGCAGACAATGGCGGCCACTCGACCTGCACCTGTGCGAGTCAATCCCTATAGGATGTTCATTGTGCCGCTGCTACTCGTAGCAGCGGCGAGTCTGGGAACAGCGCCAGCCACCAGAGTGGCCTGCGGACTGTGTGAGCAGCAGGACCGCTTTGTCCGGTTGCAAACGGCCCCTACTGACAGCCGCCCAGTGAGCTCCCAGGGGTTCACTCATCCGTTCTCCTTGAGCCCTGAGGACTGGAAATCCATCCTTACAGAGCTGCGCGTCCAGCGTCAGGCCGAAGGGCTGCTCATTCCCGTGCCTCCAGGACCGGTGCTATCGGCCTTCACCGAAGAGGAAGTCAGCTACCTCAGCGTGACGTTGAGTAAAGCGTTTGTCCAAGCGCAACCCAATGAATGGGTCGTCTTTGGGATGAGTCGATCGACCCCACAGGGACTCACCGAACTCACCACCGGGGGAGGGTATGTGGAGGGGCCCTCGCTGCATGTCGTCTTAGCCAATTATCGGAAGGTTGTCACCATGCCTAGTACTCGCCAGTTACTGTGGGAGCGGCCCTTGCGTCCCGACGCTGGCCCTGCCTACGATCTGGTCGCGGGCAACCATCAGATGATCGTGCGAGAGTCCGGTTTTGTGCCCAGACTCCTGTCTTCCGCCCCCTCCGAACTCGCGATTGCATATCAGGCACTCCTGTTGGGAGAGCCGGCCGAGGCCTCAGTGACTCAGAAGACCTCGGCTGAGAGTCAGTTGGCCATTTCCCCACCCACGATCGTCGCGCCACCCTTGTCCATCGAGGACCGGCTCCAAGTCCTGAAACGGTTGCAGGCTCATGGACTCATCACGGAGGATGAATACCGAGCCAAGAAGCAACAGTTGCTCGATCAATTCTGAGCCGGGCTGTTTCGCGTCCAAAGTGAGTCGTCGTCGTACGACGCGATCATCGGTGAAATGCTCTGTGCGTAGGAGAGAATTAGAGAGTGCGTCTATTCCCCTGGCTCGACTTCTTCACCAACGATCTGAAGGATGCCCTGTGTGAAACCACGGTCCAATTCCATATGATCGAGGCGCAACGGAAATCTCAGCTGCCCGCACTGTGAACATGGCACCCATGAGAGATTCCCTGCTCTTGTTGGCCTTGCTCGTCCCAACTACAGTCTTGGCTGCCGACTTCACTCGTTGTACGTGACGGAGCATGGCTCCGGGAAGCAGCGGAAGGGTGGATCGAGAAGGGCATGGGGTCCTCGCAGGGAGGCATCTTGCAGGTGGGATGCGAACGACGGCGCAGGGCCAGGGACAAATCAGTATCTGCGGCGCTTTCAGCGCCAGCCGCCAGGGCGCTCACTGAAAATCAGTGGCAGATGTGGTGGATTCACCCACAGGGTCTGGTTCGAGCTGTTCTGGACAGCAGTGCTGTGGTCTATGGAATCTGCTAACGTGGATGCAACGCCAGATAGGGCCGCCAGCCCCCCAGGGCGGTGATTTCTTCCGCCCCCTCGACCGCATAGCCCTCGCAGATGAATCCCTTGACCACCTGGCCATCATCGAGTTTCAGCGATCCTATTCCCAACGGAGGCGGAATGCGCACCATGAAGCGGCCAAAATGTGCTAAGGGAATATCCCAGACTTCCACTTCAAGCGCAGCGCCACTGCCGTCCCTTTCCGTTGCAGGCACCATTCCTACCGT
>VBOM01000226.1 GCA_005877535.1 Nitrospirota bacterium
CCTGCTCCATCGGTGCGCGCGACCAACCCCGCATTCACCAGCGCGGCGAGTGCCTGCAGGGTATTCGGCGTACGCAGGCTCGGGTGGTTGTGCCCATGCATCACTTGCAGGTATTGCGCGGCATATTCGATGTCGATGAGTCCTCCCGCGCTATACTTCACGTTGACCTTCCCGGGCTTGACCAGTTGCCTGAGCTGTTGCCTCCGGAGCTCCAGTGCCGCGGGAATGTCCCAGAGAGCTTCTCCGTAGACGAAGGAGTCTCGGTGTACTTCCAGTTGATGGCCTAGTGCGGAGTCACCGGCGATATGCCGCAACTTGATCAGGGCTTGCCGCTCGAACGACGCAGCAAGCCCGGTCGGACTGTAGTAGCGACAGACCTCATCAAACGCATTGGCCAGCGCGCCCTTGCCTCCGTGCGGTCGAAGCCGAACATCAAGGCGAAAGATACCTTCTTGCTTTGCTTCGATCCACCCCAGGAGTTCCTGCGCCAGACGTTCGAAGTATTCGCTGTTTTCAATTCCATTCTTGCCGCTCGTTTTCCCCGATCCATCGTAGACGAACAATACCTCGATGTCCGAGGCGTAGCCAAGCTCTCGCCCTCCGAATTTTCCCAGGCCCAGGACGGCGAAGGGGCAGGATTTCTCGTTGGCGAGCCGTGGGTGTCCATACAACTTCTCCAGCTTGGCGCTGCAATCTTCGATGCTCCGTTCCATGATGACCTCCGCCAGCTCCGTGAGCGCGAGCGAAAAGTCAGGGAAGTTGGTCGAGGGCTCGACGATGTGTTTGATGTCGATCCGGAACAGCTCACGATCTTTAAACCTGTTCAAGGCTTCTTTCCTCGCCTCGTCTGTTTTGGCGCGAGCGACCAGATGGTCGAGCTCTTTCCGGAGGGCTGCCTGCAGCTTGATTAGGGGTGCATCCCGGTAATCCGTAAGCAGTGGGAGGAGGTTGTCGTGCTGGCGCCGGAGAAAATCCTCCCACAAAAAGTCGCTGGCGCCGAGCAGTCGTGCGAGCAGGGGGAAGGTTCTCTTATCGCTGACGAAGTCGAGCGCCTGGTTCTTGCCCTTCTTGCCCTGGTCTTTCACGATGAGATCCAGGAAGTGGTCGAACGATGCAAGCGCCTTGGCCGGATCGGAAGCCCAGGTCAAGGCATGCGTGAATTGTTTGATGAGCACGGCGGTCAGCCGCAGTTGCTGCTGATCGGCGGAGTCGAGCAGCTTCTGCCCATCGCGATTCCTGACAAAGAAACGATCGTGTAGCTTGGCACCGTCGCATTCGATTTGGGCCTTGGTAATGTAAATGTTGCGCATGGCCAGAGCATTCGCTAGAGCATAGAGGAAGGCCGGAGTATCATCCGACCGGATGTCCATGATCGTGTCTGTCGGTGATTGGCTATTGTCGAAGGTAATCCGTACCGTACGGAGCAGGCCGGTGAAGGCACTCCGCTGCTTGTCCAATCGTTCGACGAGCCGGCGGTTGACATACTGGCGTGCCTCTTCGAACCGCCCGGCATCCAGCAGTTGAATGATCTCGGTGACCGTCTGTCGGAGAACATTGTGTTGTGGTGAGAGAAAGCCAGCTCGGTCTATGGGATGCACCAGGAAGACATCGACAATTTTCTTGCGGCTCAGGCCGGGCCGACCATTAGTCCGTCCAGCCGTCGTGAGAACCTCGCGGCGAGGCGCGGGAGAGGGCGTGGCCTCCACAAAAGTATAAATCTGTCCTTCTTCGATATTGAGTCCAAAGGCCGAGAGCACACCGCAGATGGCGGCGAATTCTGAGAAATAATCGTAGGCGACGATGCTGATTTCTGATCGTCCCGCTCCTTTGTCGAGTACTGATAATTCGCAGGGGTGGTCCGGTGTGAGCCGGCTGGCAAGTTGAATATGGTGTGCGACGGCCTCTGGTTGGAACCGCTCGAAGTAATCGGGGTCCATACGTATAACGAAGTCCTGGAGTACCTCATCATCGACATCGGGACAGAGAGAAGCCAGAGTCTTGATGATCGACTCGCGTGATCCAGGCTCATCCGTCATGGCCTGGAGTATAGCCGAAGCTGGTTCATTGTGCGAGCGCCAATGTATCGGTATAATGCGGGCCTATGACAGGTCCTCCCAATAAGGAAGTGCCGCGCTATTGTGCTGTTCCTAAGCTCGAGTGGGCTGCTCGGCCTGATCCGACTCCGGTCCTATTAACGCCTGGACTGGAACCGCCCAAGCTTGAAGCGATTCTTCAACCCTACGGACTCCAGCATATTCAGGATGCCGTTGCGAATCTTCAGTCGATGGCAGGCGATCCACACCAGCGACGCCAGTTGGCAGAGATCCTGCCCGCATTGCTTGAGGCCATTGGGCGGACTGCTGATCCAGATCAGGCCTTGAACCACTGGGAACGTTGGCTCGCTAGCGGAGTCAGCCGGTCGGCAGTGTTGGAATACCTGCGCAGCGCTCCTCGCATGTTGGACCTGGTCTGCGCAATTTTCGGGAACAGTGACTCGCTCGCCTTTACCCTCGTCCGCGATCCCCTGCTGCTGTACTGGCTGGCCCAACAGAATGTGTTGTCCACCGCCCCGACCAGGGTGGGCATGGAACGTACGATCCGGCAAAGTCTGGAGGGTGTCACTGCCACTGAACCAAGGTTGGACGTGCTCAGACGATTCCGTCGTCGAGAAATGCTACGCATCGGCGTGCGCGATCTCGTACGGTTAGCAGATGTGGTGGAAACCACCGCCTCCCTCTCGGATTTGGCCTCGGTCCTCATTGAGGCCGCATATCGCATTGTGGATTCCGATCTACGGGCTCGGCACGGCATTCCCATGCACCAAAATCGGCAGGGGCGATGGATGGAGACTGGCTTCACTGTCATTGCGATGGGGAAGTTGGGTGGACATGAGCTCAATTACAGCTCCGACGTAGACGTACTCTATGTCTGTGAATCGCATGAGGGGGAAACCAGGCCGACTTCGTCCGGAGGCGCGAGGGCGAAAGGCCCTGCGCAGCGCAGGCTCTCCAATGAAGAATACTTTGAAATTCTCGCGCAGGAGTTAACGAAAGCACTGACCGCACAGACCCATGAAGGATATGTCTACCGCGTGGACCTCCGCTTGCGAGCAGAAGGTTCGGTGGGGCAGCTCACTCGCTCGCTCGACGACTATGCCAAGTACTATCGGACGAGAGGACAAGTGTGGGAACGGCTTGCCCTGCTGAAAGCCTGGCCCATCGCCGGGTCGAAGAAGGTCGGGAGATCGTTCATCAAGATGGTGCGGCCTTTTGTACTGGCACCTTCATCCAAACGGCCGGATGTCGAACAGGAGCTCGCGATCGTGGAGGATGTCCGATCGGTCAAGGAGCGCATTGACGCGAAGATGGCGGAGCGAGGGCAAGAGCAGCGCAATGTAAAACTCGGTGTCGGAGGGATCAGAGAAATCGAATTTCTCGTCCAAACAATCCAGGTGCTGGTTGGCCGTCAGGTGCCTGGGATTCTTGGCCGGGGGACACTTGGTTCGTTGGTCCGGCTTCAGAAGGCCGGTATTCTGTCAGGAAAGCAACAGGCCGATCTGGCCAGTGCCTATCAGTTTCTCCGAGACGTAGAGCACAAACTCCAGATGGTGCATGATCTTCAGACGCATGCTCTCCCGGATCAGCAGAAGGAATTAGAACGTTGCGCAATCCGCATGGGCTATGACAGGGCTGATCGACCGATCGCGCTCAAACAATTTCAAGCAGACCTTTCTGCCCATACCACCCTCGTGCACGACATCTTCCGTTCATTCTTCGAAACGCCGAAGACCTCTAAGTTGTTCAAGGCTACGTTGCGAGCTATAAGCGAGCATTAGGAGCCTGTCCGACCTTGAACTTTCTACTGCGGCGAACGATCCGCAACCAATTGCGTTGTTCCGGCCAGAAGCAATCCTCAATGTATTCCAGCGAATACACCTCCGGTTTTTCAGGGCCTGCGGCCTCGCATCTGATCGCACCTCCTTCGCCTCGTCACGAAGGCAATGTCGGACAGGCTCCGAGTGAAAAACTCCACTGGGAGTGGGTGAACGCATTTGGTCTCTGTGCAGGTTTCTGCTGCAAGCTTAGTCGTTCGTGTCTCTCTGGATTCCTCGCCAGGCATCCTCAACATCTGTTCTGGTCGTCCATCACGTAACGTCATTCTTCAAGACCGCCTGGGACTTCATTGCTCATGACGATTCGTCGCGAAATGGCGGAGTGGCGCGCGACAAGCATGACGTGTAAACCCTGTCCCTGCCTGTCGCGCTTTTCCCGCAAGTCTCGCCCGTCTCGCTTGAGGAAGGCATCGGCGATTGGCGCAGAAGTGTTCACGAATAATGTGGGGTACTGTGGGGGCACTTTGCGTTCGCGAACAGGACTGGTGGATCGTGATTGCAGGCAAGGGTGAGTCGACGGAGGAGGGAACGATTCCAAAGATGTAATGCCTGGAGTGGCGACTGTCCTTTGACAGTGCCTTTGGTTCTTCAAGGATAGAGAAAACTAGTCTGCATAGCGCAGATCACGGTCACTGGCGAGTGAGAGGTATGCTTCTCCCCACTGAACCGGACTTTCGAGATTCCACGCTTCCTCGACATTGATCGGTTTGAATCGTAAGCCATAGAGTCCCCCATAGACTAAAAGAGTCAGTCCCGCTCCTGAGTCCTCAACTAGCCGGGCATAGGCGGGGCAGGCAGGCATCTGTTCATCGTCGCTCCAGCCAGTGATCCAGTACCACTCCCCGGCGGGGTTTCGGTCGTAGAGTCGAACCTTGAGGATAGGCCGCGCGTGACCGACCTCCTTGAACCGCCCGAAGAAACTGGTTTCGCAATTGTCGTTACTCTCAACTTCCACGATCATGGGACGTTCCCTAGTCTAAGTCCGGTCGGCTCCAATCTTAGCGCAATTCTGGCCTATGAAACACGAAGGGCTCAGCGGGATAAACCCGCTGAGCCCTTCATTGCTGAAAGCTGATTGCTTCTCAGCGTCTCTTCTTAGTACATGCCTTCCATGCCGTGGTTGTGTCCACCTCCGCCACCGGCCGGCTCCTTTTTCTCTTCCGGCAGTTCGGTGATCATCACCTCAGTCGTGAGCATCAATCCAGCCACGCTCGCCGCGTTCTGTAAGGCGCAACGCGACACCTTGGTGGGATCGATGATACCGGCCTTGATCATGTCCACATATTCCTCGGTCGCGGCGTTGTAGCCGCCACTAGAGTTCTTGTCATTGCGCACTTTCTCAACGATGATGGATCCTTCCATCCCGGCGTTTACCGCTATTTGACGAATCGGCTCTTCGAGGGCGCGGCGGATGATATTGACACCCACCTGCTGTTCCGCCGCCAGCTTGAGCGAATCCAACGCGCCGATGCAACGAAGATAGGCTGTTCCACCCCCGGGGACGATCCCTTCTTCGACGGCTGCCTTGGTGGCGTGCAACGCGTCTTCAACGCGCGCCTTCTTTTCCTTCATTTCAGTTTCGGTCGCGGCGCCGACGTTGATGACCGCCACACCGCCTACGAGCTTCGC
>VBOM01000503.1 GCA_005877535.1 Nitrospirota bacterium
CGAATGCGCCATTAATTTATATTGTTGACAAACAATATATAGTTAGTTTATTACATAAATAACGATACTTGATCGGTTATATGTACATTATGGATGGCCAGACAGGAGCTTCTGAACATGAGTACCCAGCCGCGAGTGTTTCAGAGCCAAGAGCAGAACCACGACATCGCGCACAGGATTCTTCTCGCCATCAAGGACCTTCGCTTCGGATCTGTGGAGATCGTCATCCACGATTCAAAAGTCGTCCAGATCGAACGCAAAGAAAAGATTCGCATCGACACAAACTCTTCACGCTGCACCTAATCAGGGAGGTGAATGTGACCACTCGGCACTGTTGTTGGAGCTAAAGAGAGATCCACCGCCGTCCAGAAAACTGGAGGCACAACGCTCCATATTTCAGTCACACACGTCAATTTGTAACTGACCGGTCAACCGGAGGTTCCATGCAAAAAAGGAAGGTCGCGCATGAGACATCTCCGGTTCATTATCGTCAGCATGGTATTGACAGGTTTGGGCTTCGGGCTCATTCCAAATGGATGGGCGGTGGAAGAAGGCCAACTTCAGAAGAAGGACGGCCGGTGGGAGTATCTACCCAGTGAAGACCCCGGCCTCAAGTATCTACTCCTCAAGGGAATCATTACCCAGGATGAGTATGACAAAGGGCTGAAGGTCTTGGAGACAAGGGAACGGATCGTGAAACCAAACTTCAATATCGACGTCAATAACGGGTTGAACAGTCAGTTCACAGTTCCACGAGCCCAACTCCAGTTCCTGGGGTTCGCCTTCGATCCCGACTTACGCTACAACGTGTCGGTGGCGATGGATTCAACGCCGTTTAACCAAGAAGGCGGGAACGGACGAGCCACGCTCCAAGATGCATACATATCTTCCTGGCATATCCCATGGCTGACCGTCCAGGTCGGCCAACAACGGGTCTGGTTTAATCGCGCCTTGATCAGTTCGGCAGCCACGTCAACGTTCGCGGACAACATGATGGTGCAAAATGTGTTCGCCTCCAACCTTCAGAGCAGTCGCGATGTCGGAATCAACATCCTGAGTGATGAAGATCAATACAAATTCAACTACGCCATTGGTATCTGGGGAGGCGTCGGGCCGAATCTCGCGCGGGACGGTACCTCTGTCAGCCAGAACGTGCTGCCTCCTACTGGGACGCCAGGAGCCCCGCCGTCTACGACGACTCGTACTTACAACTATGACACCCGCTTCATGAGCGGCGAGTTAATGTATACGGCCCGGGTGCTGTACAAAATAGCCGGCAATCCGGGGTATGGGCAGGGCGACATCCTGAACTCCCGCACACTGCAGTCGGCTATCGGCTTCGGATACGCGTACGACCCGGGTCAGAACTATCTGAGCTCCACACGCTCCGATATTGTCGATCGCTCATACCGCCAGGCAGTGGCCAGAGCCATGAACGGCCGCCTCCTTGGCGGAGGCATCTACGATTTCCAGACCTATGAAACGGATTTCATTGCAAAGTACCAAGGCTGGTCTCTCCAGTCAGAAGGGTACTATCGGCATCAGCGGGTGAGGAGCACTGATAGCGGAACCCAACCGTTCGACAACAATACAATCCCGACGAGCCCGTTGGCCGTGGGCCCCCCGGTGGATCTCGGCCAAGCCTGGGGCTGGTATGTGCAAGTCGGCAAGTACATCATTCCCAGGAAGCTCGAGCTTGCTGTTCGGTACGGGGTACTGGATCCGTCCACGAAACAAAAAGACGATCTGACCAAAGAGTTCGGCGCCGCCATCAACTATAGCTTCGATGGCACCTACAATAATCGGCTGGTCATCGACTACACCAACTTCACAATGGGAAGCGGCGGACGCGCACCGGACCGGTTCCCGTTCGAGAGCCAGCCGGGATTTGGTCGCGATCTCATCGAAAACAGGATCAATGTGCAGTACCAATTCTATTTCTAGAAATATAATGAACTTCATCACGATGACCAGGAGGTACGCCATGACACGCCGACGTGTACTGTTGAGAAGTCTGTTGTTCCTCGGTGTATTGATCGCGACCGTTTGGACAGCGCCGCCTGTGCAGGCGGCGCCTGAGACTGTCACAATCGCGGCCGCCAACAGCCTGAGAGATGCATTTCGCAAAATACTCCCGCTCTTCGAAGCGCACAATAAGGACATC
>VBOM01000502.1 GCA_005877535.1 Nitrospirota bacterium
CTCGTCGGATCGGCACTGAAACCTGCTTCGCCCACTCTTATACCTTACAAGGGGTCCAGCTCCCCTGTAGATTCCCTACGAATGGGCACACCCGCTTCGGTATTCCCAGGCGCGGCAACATCCCGCCTCGCAGCTCCACACACCTGTCTCGCTTACCATCTCGGCGGTTTCATCACGAACCCTCGTGGATAGTGCGGGCTTATCCCCCTGCGAGTGAGTTGCTAATAGAGTTTCACACGGCGAATTTTGTTTTCACCCCGCTCACAGATGTAGAGATATCCCTGGGAATCCAGGGAGAGTCCGACTGGAGAGTTGACGACGGCCTCTACTCCGAGGAGTCCGTCTCCATGTTTCACCGTCCCCGCCGATTCCTTCGCCACGAAGCGCGCGGCGCCGCAGCCCCCCATATTCTTGTCTTCGTAGCCGCTGTCTCCGTTGCCCGCAACCGTCGTGATGAGGCCTGTTGCAATCTCCACCTTGCGCACGCGGTGGTTCATTGTATCGGAGATGTAGAGATTGTCCTGTCGATCGACCACCACGGCTTCCGGCGCATGGAGCATGGCTCTGATCGCCGGCTTGTCGTCACCGTCGTAGCCATATCGGCACACGCCGGCCACTGTCGAGATAATGCCGCTGTGGTGATCGATGCTGCGGACGCGGTTACTGCCCTTGTCGACGAAAATAATATCGCCTTTCCCGTTCACCGTAAGCCCGACGACATCATAGAGCCTGGCATCGAGCGCAGGCTTTCCATCGTCGAGGTACATGGACATATCCAGTCCATCTGAACAGACCGGCATGAGCCAACCATGGTCATCGCTGAAATCGATGCCGATGGCATCGCCGGAGAGCACGACCAAATTCCGCGCAACGAGGGGCTGTTCACGGGCCTCGTCTTCATCTGTCCAGGTCCCGGCGACGGTCGTCACAGCGCCAGTCCGGGAATCGTAGCGACGGATTCGGTGCGCCTGGGTGTCGGCAATGTACAACACGTCGTTGGGGTCGAAAGCTATTGCGGCCGGCCAGGTGAGATTGACCTCGAGGGCGGGACCATCTCCGTTGAACCCATGTTGCCCGGTGCCGATGATCGTGGTGATGATGCCGGTCTCATGGTCCACTTTCCGTATGCGGTTACTGCCGGAATCGCAGATATAGAGGTCGTTGCGGGAGTCAAACGCGACGTCGAGAGGCAAATACAGCCCGGCTTCCCCACAGGGGCCTTCGTCGCCGCTATAGCAGGTTTCGCCGATGCCAGCGAAATTATGGAGTGTGCCTTCCCGGAGATTGACCCGCCGGATACGATCGGACCCGGACTCGGCAAAGTAGAACCAGGTCTCGTCCTTATCGAGCGCGGCGTGATGGGGCAATGGAATCCCGGACTTGACCGCCCGTTTTCCATCGCCGGTGCTCCGGGCCTTGCCGTTGCCTGCGAAGGTTTCGATATAGCCAGTCGCGAGCTGAAGCTCGGTTTCCATATACCTGTGGCCCTATCCCGGCTGGTTAGCCGCGTGAAGCTGAGTGAACCGGCGCGGCTGGCTGTTCCACGGGAGCCGGTGCTTGCACCGTGGGTTCCTGAATCGCTTGCTGAGGAGCCGCCGCCATATTCTGCTGGGCCGCTTGGGCTTCGGCCTCAATCCCGTCCGCCTCATGCGCGGACTTCTTGAAACCCTTGATCGCCTTGCCGATCCCTTCCCCCAGCTGCGGCAATTTTCCCGCGCCAAAGATGATCAGCACGATGAAGAGGATCAGGATCAACTCTGTAAAACCAAGACTCCCAAACATGGTGTGTTCCTCCGTATGAATGGGTAAATCAGGATGCGCTGCTCTCTTTAGCCCGTTTGGAAAATCGTTCCTTCAACCGCTTCCGCGCCTGCTCGGCCTGTTCAAACATCTTCGCCTTGTCGTAGACGCTGATCAAGTTGTAGTAGGCCAACGGCTCCTCGGGATTTTGTTCGACGGCCTCTTCCATGACCTTGATGGCGAGATCCGTCTTCTTGTGATTCAGTGCCAACTCCATCAGCTTGAAGCTGCCCTCCAGATGCTTCGGGTCCAATTCGAGCGTGCGGATATAACATTGGATGGCCATGTCGATAGTATTGTAGTCCGAGACCTGGGGATTATCGAGTTCGACGTAGACCCCGGCGAGATTGTACCAAGCCATGGGATCGTCCGGCGTAATTTCTACGAGGCGTTCGTAGTAATCCTTGGCTTCCATGAACTTCTTTTTGTCGGCATAGACCCGTCCAAGATTGAAGAGCGCAAGGACATCGTGGGGGAACACATCGAGCGCATGCTTGAACTCGGTTTCCGCTTCGTCCGTCATGGCCTTCGTCGCATAGATCGTGCCCAAATTCGAATAGTACATCGCGAGCGACCGATTCATCTCTGCGCGGAGCCCCTCCGCCATCTCAATTGATTTCTTGACCTCAACGAGCGCGTCATCCATCCGGCCTTTGCTGAAATACAGCTCGCCTAATCGGCAGCGGGCCTGGAAATCGTCTGGCTCGACCGCCAAGAGTTTTTCAATCTCGGCGATTTCTTCGTCTGGGCTCAGCGGCTGATCGCCGGGATCGACGCTAGTCTGGCTTTGGTCAGGAGCAGAAGCGGTTGGTTCGTTCATACGATTCCCTATAGTAA
>VBOM01000050.1 GCA_005877535.1 Nitrospirota bacterium
GCAAGTGTTGGGTGGAAGGGATACAGCAGATGAAAGTCGGCAGCAAGAGCAAGTTGATCTGCCCATCGAGTCTCGCCTATCGCGACAAAGGCCTGCCCCCCCTGATCAAGCCAGGCGCAACGTTAGTATTTGAGATCGAACTCCTTGAGATCGTGGCCAAGTAGTCCGCTCCGTAATCCTCGCAAGGTGGAGCGGGAGACTGTCCCGCTCAACCTTGTGGCCCCTCACCGTTCACCAGACGATTCCACGTTTGCCGGTCCATCTTTTTCCGTAGAATGTGGGCCGGTCATCGTCACGTCACTCCTCTGCAATGAGTTGCAGAATATGAACAGACTCTGCTTTCAGATCGAACTGATCGATTGTTGTATGAGGAGTGAGCAATGAGCCGGCCTGTCCTGTGCCGCGAAATGTTAGACCGTAAGGACCTGAGCCCGATTACTCGCATCAGCGTTTCTCGAGAATCCTTCTCTTCTGAAACCGGAACTCTTCTTCCGTGATGACGCTGGTGTCTTTAAGCTCCTTCAATTTAACGAGTTCGGTGTAGAGATCGACGGGCTCCTTTGTACGAGCATCCTGTTTCACTATCTGATCGCTTTCCTGGCGACCAGTTGGCGTTTGTGGGCTGCCAACGTCGACGGTTGTCCCGTAGGACTCGACCCGCCCATCTACGAGCCGTACAACATAGGGGCGCATAATTCCGTTAAGTGTCTGATTATCTGCGTCACACACAGAGTAGCTGAGATACTGGGAGCTACCGTGTGTGCTGACGTTGACCGGAGCGCCCATGACGGCTACGACTTCTTGCTTGGACATGCCATACTGCACCCCCCTAGTCTGTCCTGCTTTCGCAAAACAGCCGGACAAGAGAACGCTGAAAATTGTTATCCCAATCAAGAATTTCATGGCTCCCTCCATTGTTATTAATTTGTTATTACGCCCAACTCTTATTTGGCTCAATCGCCGCGATCTCCCACATATTGGAGAGAGTGTCCTCACGCCGACTACTGATTCAACATGTCCGCTAACCTGTTCAACGCGCTTTATATGCTCTGCCCCTCGGAAATGCTGATGCCTTCCTGCTCTCGCAGAGAACGGTCGGTATCGGTGATTAAAGACGGGGCCTCAATGGGCAGAGACCACCCACGCCAGAGGGCATAGAGCACGGGGATCACCAGAAGTGTCAGAATCGTTGAACTCACCATGCCGCCGATCATCGGTGCCGCAATCCGTTTCATCACGTCGGCGCCCGTGCCAGTGGTCCACATAATGGGGAGCAACCCACCCATAATAGCGGCGACCGTCATCATCACGGGCCGCACACGCTGGGCCGCACCTTCCAGAATGGCCTCGCGCAGGTCCTGAGCCGTCGCCATCCGTCCCCCACGCGCGCGCCGCTCGTAGGCCTCATCGAGATAGACGAGCATGACGACGCCGATCTCGGCCGACACACCGACGAGCGCGATGATCCCCACCCACACCGCTACGCTCAGGTTGTAGCCGAGATAGGACAGATACCAGATCGCCCCGATTGCGGCGAAGGGGACGGACATCAGCACGATCAGAGATTTCACCAGCGAGCGAAAATTCAGATAGAGCAATAGGAGGATCAAGCCGAGGGTCACGGGAACCACCAGTTTGAGCCGCTCCTCGGCCCGGACGAGATGCTCGTACTGGCCCGTCCACTGCAACGAGTAACCGGCCGGAAGCGTAATCCGTTGACGAACCGCCCGCTGGGCATCCTCGACATAGCCGCGCAGGTCGCGTCCACTGACCGCGACCGACACCAGACCGGCCAGCGCTCCCGCTTCATCCGCAATCGACGGCGGCCCCTGAGTGATGACGAGATCTGCAATTTGTCCGAGAGGAATCTGCGCCCCGCTCGGCGTGGGGATCAGCACCCTCTTGAGCCGGTCAGGGTCATCGCGCAGTTCGCGCTTGTAGCGGACGTTGACCGGATAGCGCTCCCGCCCTTCGACCGTGGTCGTCACGGTTTCTCCCCCGATGGCTGAGGTGATCACCGCTTGTACATCTCCCACCATCAGGCCGTAGCGGGCCGCTTCACGCCGGTTGATGATCAAGTCCAGGTAATACCCTTCGTTGAGCCGTTCAGCAAAAGCGCTTTTTGTGCCTGGCACGTTTGCCAAGGCTTGCTCGATCTCCAAGCCGATTTTCTCAATGGTCTTCAGATCCGGCCCCAGGACTTTGATGCCGACCGGGCTGCGCACGCCGGTCGTGATCATCTCGGTGCGAGTCTGAATCGGCATCCACCAGATGTTCGGAAATCCAGGGATGCGCAGCTTCGTATCCATCTCATCCAGTAACCGGTCCCAGGTCATGCCAGGCCGCCATTGTTCTTCCGGTTTGAGGGTGACCGTGATCTCGGCCATTCCGACAAAGGCCGGATCGGTGGCCGTCGGGGCCTTCCCCATCTTGCCGAACACTCGTTCTACTTCCGGAAAGGTCGTGAGCATTTGATCTTGGACCTGCAAGACCTTGGCCGATTCAGGAATCGAGAGACCAGGGACGGTAGTCGGCATGTAGAGAATGGTGCCCTCATTCAGCGGCGGCATGAATTCTGCGCCGAGGCGGGAAAAGATCGGCGCCGTGAATCCCACGACCACTACCGCCAGTCCGAGCGTCAGCCACCGGACCTGCAACGCGCCCGAGAGGATGGGCCGATACAGCGCGATCAGCAGCCTGTTCAACGGATTCTTGGCTTCCGCCCGGATGCGCCCCCGTATGAGCAGGACCATCAGTACAGGAGCCAAGGTCACCGAGAGCGCAGTGGCGAACAGCATGGAAAACGTCTTGGTGTAGGCCAGCGGCGTGAACAGCCGCCCCTCCTGGGCTTCCAGCGCGAAGATCGGCAGGAACGACACGGCGATTACCAGCAGCGAGAAGAACAAGGGACGGCCGACTTCTTTGGCCGCTGCGATGATGGTCTCGATCCGGTCTGCATTCGGTGCTTGTTCCAACCGCTTGTGGGCGTTTTCCACCATGACGATGGCCGCGTCCACCATCGCACCGATGGCAATGGCGATCCCACCGAGCGACATGATGCTGGACGTGATATGCAAGTAGGCCATCGGGATGAAGGCGAGCAGCACGGCCACTGGCAGGATGAGAATCGCCACCAGGGCGCTGCGCAGGTGAAACAGAAAGACTACCGCGACCAGGCTGACGATGACGCTTTCCTCCACGAGCTTCTCGCGCAGTACGGCGATGGCCCGATGAATCAGATCAGACCGGTCATAGGTGGGAACGATGTGGACGCCCTTCGGCAGAGCCGGCGTGATCTCTTCCAGCCTGGCTTTGACCCGCTCGATCACGGCAAGCGCGTTCTCTCCGGCCCGCATGATCACGATGCCGCCGACCGTCTGGCCCTTGCCGTCCAACTCGGCAAGGCCCCGACGCTGGTCCGGTCCGATGTGGACATGGGCAATGTCCCGGATCAAGATGGGCGTGCCGCGTCCATCCGTCCCGACGGGGATCAGCTCAATATCCTCGACCGAACGCAGGTAGCCTCTCCCTCGAATCACGTATTCCGTACCAACCATTTCTAAGACACGCCCGCTCACCTCCGCATTGCTGCTCCGGACCGCTTCGATGATCGTCATGATCGGTAACCTGTAGGCGGCCAACGTGTTCGGGTCCACTTCGATTTGATACTGCTTGACGAACCCGCCGATTGCCGACACTTCTGCCACGCCGGACACACTCTCAAGTTGGTAGCGCAGGTACCAATCCTGAAGGCTGCGGAGCTGCGCCAGATCGTGTGCCCCAGATTCATCGACCAGTGCATACTGATACACCCACCCGACGCCTGTGGCATCCGGTCCCAAGGTCGGCGTGGCACCGGCCGGAAGCTTCCCGGTCAGCTTCTGCAGGTATTCCAGCACACGACTCCTGGCCCAGTACAAGTCCGTCCGGTCTTCGAAGATCACATACACATAGGAGACCCCGTATTCTGAAACCCCCCGCACTCGTTTGACTTTCGGACCGGCGAGGAGGGACGTGACGATCGGATAGGTGATCTGGTCCTCAATCAACGTGGGGCTGCGTCCCTGCCACTCGGTGTAGATGGTCACCTGGACATCGGACAGGTCCGGGATCGCATCCAGCGGGACTTGAAATCCTGCCCACAGGCCCCAGGCTGCCAACAGCAAGACCAAGAGGATGACCAGAATCGGATTGCGGGCACTTCCTTCAATGAGTCGCGCGAGCATGATGGATTACAGGCCTCCCTCGGCGACCGAGAACTGAAACTTTTCGGCAATGGGCGGTCGCCCTGGTACTGTCATGTTGACCGTCACCACCCAGGTGCCGCCCATACCAAACAGCGCCGTACCTTCGTAGAGACCGTCTTTGGTGTGGCGAGCCGTCACCTTGGGATCGATCATGCCCGGCATCGGCATCGAATAGACGAACACGACGCGCGCATTGGTCACTGGCTTGCCGACCTGATCTGTGAGGGTAAGCTTGAGCAACACGTTACCGGCCTTGGGTTTCTCCGGCACCGTATTCAACATCAGCGCGAGGCCAGCCACCTGACGAGCTTCAGCGACCACAATCTTTTTTGTGTCGCCCATACCTTGCATTCCCTCCATACCTTTCATCCCTTCCATTCCCTTCATGCCTTCCATCCCCATACCTTTCATGTTGGCCATGTCCATCCCTTCCATCCCTTCCATCTTGCCCTCGTGCGCGCCACGCATCTGCCAATCGCCCATACCGATCCGGCCCATCATGGCCTGCATGCTCGACGTTGAGGCCAACTTACTCTCTGCGTCCAACAGGAAATTGGCCGAGGTCACGATCCGATCTCCTTCTTTGAGTCCTTCCAGCACTTCCACGGAATCCTGGCTCCTGCGGCCAAGCTTGACCGGATACGGCATATAGGCTCCTTCACCACGATCCAGGAACACGAGTTGCCGAAGCCCAGTATCCAGCACCGCTTCCTTGGGCACGACTAAGGTGTTGACCGCATCCGTCTGCAAGGTCACGTTCCCGTACATGCCGGGCTTCAGTTTCACCCCGGGATTCGGCAATTCCAACCGCACCCGCACGGTGCGGGCCTCGGCATTCAGCGTGGGGTAGACGTACGAGACCGTGCCCAGAAATGTTTCTCCTGGATAGGCGGCGAACGTGACTGAGGCTGGCTGGTTGAGTTTCACCGCCGCGACCTCAGACTCATAGATGTCGGCAGAGATCCAGACCGTGGAGAGATCCGCCACCTCATACAGTGTCGTGCCTGGTTCCACATATTTCCCAGGCACAGCCTCTCGCTTCAGGACGATCCCGGAGGACGGGGCATAGACCGTGAGCACCGGCTCCGCTTTACCTCGACGTTCCAGCGTGACC
>VBOM01000051.1 GCA_005877535.1 Nitrospirota bacterium
GCCGACGGCCGATGCCATTGGGAAAGCCTATCGAATCGACGATGCCGAGGGGCGGTACATCGAGTTTGTCAAACGGTCTCTCCCGAAGGAGCTGGACTTCCAGGGGATCAACGTGGTGGTCGATTGTGCCAATGGCGCAGCCTACAAGGTTGCGCCGACTGTGCTGCGCGAACTCGGAGCGAAGGTTGAAGTAATCGGCAATAAGCCTGACGGGATGAATATCAATGCCGGCTGTGGCGCGGTCCATCCCGAGCTGCTGCAGCAGGCGGTCCGAGAGCAGGGGGCTCATCTCGGAGTGGCGCTGGACGGGGACGCCGATCGCGCCATCTTCGTTTGCGAACAGGGACGCGTCGTGGATGGCGATCATATTATGGCGATGTTGGCGCTGGATCTTCATCGTCAAGGGCAATTAGCCAAGCAGACGGTGGTGGGGACTGTCATGAGCAACTTCGGATTGGAGCTTGCCATGACAAAAGCTGGTATCGCCCTAGTGCGGACTGCCGTCTGTGACAGATATTTGCTCGAACGGATGTCGTCTGAGGGATATAACCTTGGAGGGGAGCAGTCGGGTCATTTCATTTTTCTGGACCACAATACGACCGGTGATGGCTTGATTTCGGCGCTACAAGTACTGTCGCTGATGAAGCGTACGGAGAAGCCCTTGTCCGAGTTGGCCAAAACTATGACGGCGGTGCCGCAAGTCTTACTCAATGTGAACGTGACGAAGAAGCCGAATCTCGACACAGTCCCCGAACTCCAACGCGCGATCCACGAATGCGAACAGCGTTTCAACGGGAGCGGACGCGTGTTGGTGCGCTACTCCGGGACCGAACCGCTCTTGCGTGTGATGGTTGAGGGTGAGCATGATGATCAGATCCGTGAAGTGGCCAATCATCTTGTCGACGTCGTCAAAACTCATCTGGGTTAGCAGGCTGCGGAAAAATTATGTTGGCACCTTAGAACTTTGATGGTCTGCATGTGTGGCACAACAGGAGGGTATTCCCGCAGGATGCTCAAAAAGGCCGTCCAGCAAGGCCGCAGCGAGTGAAGATCCGAGGCGTACCTTCTGGGGTACGTTGAGGGTCTGAACGAAGTGAGAACGCCGCTGGCGGACTTTTTCAGCATCCTGTTAGGGTTGTCGCCCCCCATTGAGGGAAGCTCATGCTCCCGTCCCTCACCGTTGCCTTCATTACAGGGCTCCTCGTTGGATCACAGATCCCCTATTTCCCCCTGTCCGCCTCGTTCCTACTCTTCCTCATTGGGCTAGGCACCTTCATCATCGAAACAGTGAATCGGTTCTCCATTCGCAAAGCCACTTGGCTATACGGGGCACTTTTAGTGGGAGTCGTCTATTGGGCGGTAGCCGTTAACCTGACTGCCCATGACCCGATGGTCGATCATTCATCCGATGCGGTGATCGAGGTGACCGGCCGTATTGTGGCACCAGTGCAACAGGCGCCAGATCGATTGATCATGATCATCAGGTCGGACGATCCAATCGATGAGTCGGGAGCATCCAGACATGTTCGGTTGACCTGGCGCACGCCTGAACGAATGTTTTTCCAAGGCGATCGGGTCGGCTTTCGGGCGATGTTGCGCCGACCGAGCGGGTCATTGAATCCTGGAGGATTCGACTATGCGGTCTATATTGAGCGGCAAGGGATCGATGCGATCGCCACGGTGACCGGATCCGACGCGGTGCAGTTTCTCGAGTCTGGGCGAACGCATGCCTGGTGGGCAATCTGGAATCAATTCGATCGGTGGAGGGGAAGTATCCGTATGGCCGCGCTGCAAACCCTTCCCCAACCGGCATTGGGACTATATCTGGGCATCATCATCGGTGATCGAGGGTATTTGGATCCAGATCTGCGTGATCAGTTCATGGTGACCGGGACGGTCCATCTCCTTTCTATTTCTGGGAGCCACTTGGGCCTCGTCGCGCTGTTCATCTTCGCGGTCGTCAGATGGGTAGTGCTTCTGTTGCCTGCGGATTGGCTCCTTGCGCTGTCTCGGAGAATCACGCCCACTCGGATGGCCGCTGTCTGGACGCTCCTTCCTGTTGCAGGCTACGCCTGCCTGGCCGGGGCGGAACTGGCTACGATGCGATCGTTGCTGATGGTGACTGTGGGGCTAAGCGCGATCTGGCTCGGCCAGGAGCGTCGTCTGTTCCATGCCCTCTCTGCCGCCGCGGTGGGGATTTTACTGCACGATCCTCACGCGCTATTCGATATCTCCTTTCAGCTTTCCTTTTTGTCTGTGATCGCCATTGCTGGATGGCTCTCCTGGCCGACCACGGGTAACGTGGAGGAGCTGCCGAACGAGCCATCGTTCCTGAAAATCTGCGTTCGATGGGGGAGAGACTCTGTGGTCATGAGCGGGGTGGTTACCTTGGTGACCGTTCCTCTTGTTGCGTACTATTTCAATCAATTACCCTGGCTCGGTCTTATCACCAATGTGGTGGCCGTTCCCGTGATGGGAATCCTGCTGGTTCCGATCGGACTTGGTGCCGGAATTTGGCAGATCGTGGTTGGGGGAACCATGTTGCCCCTGGCTTCGCTGAATCAGTGGCTCCTCGAATACTTTGTGGCTGCGATCCGCCTGGTGTCGATGCTACCGGGAGGGGAATGGCATGTCGCGGCGCCTTCCGCTCTTACCATGTTGCTATTTTATGGCTGTCTCCTCTTGTTGTGGCAGCAAGTGGGTCGCCCGGCGTTCCGGTTCGCAGCTGGTGCCGGAGTGCTATTGGTATTGCTGTGGTGGGCCTGGTCCCCACGGATGTTTCTTGACGGGGATCACTTCAGAGTCACGTTCTTGGACGTCGGCCAGGGTGATAGCGCGGTTGTTGAGCTACCTGATGGACAGGTGGTGTTGATTGACGGAGGGGCGGCGCATGAGCGATTCGACATGGGCCGTGCAGTGGTGGCTCCGTTTCTCTGGAACCGGGGAATCCATGCCATCGACCAGGTCATTGGCACACATCCCCAACTTGATCATGTCGGAGGCCTGGCCTGGGTGGTCCGCCATTTCAACGTGAAGCACTATTGGGGATCCGGAGAGACCCGCGAAGAACAGTTTTATCGACGATTGCAGCAGTCATTGGCCGATCAAGGGCTACAAGAACAAGTGGCCAGAGAAGGACAGGAAATCGTGTCCTCGAGCTCCTGCCGGATGGTGGTTCTCAACCCGCCAGCGGACGAGCAACTCGATGTGCGACTCCACGATAGCCATCTGGGTGGGCACATGTTGAATAATCGCTCAGTGGTGACGCGTCTGATTTGCGGTCCTCATACGATGGTCTTCGCTGCGGATGTCGAGCGGGATGGCTTGTCGCGGATGACCGGTTCAACGTCTCAGGATCCGATCGAGGTCCTCAAGGTGCCTCATCACGGGGCGGTGAGTTCGTTGAATCGTGACTGGTTGGCATCGTTACATCCCCAGTATGCCGTATTTTCCGCAGGGCGTCATAATCCCTACAGACACCCGGCCGCTTCCGTTCTCGATGCGTATGGGGCGGAAGGCAGTATGGTTCTGCGAACCGACCGTGACGGTGGGGTATGGTTTACCGGAGGAGTTTCCGACGCGGTGCTTCAGGTGCACCGAGCGAGAGAATTGGTGTGGCAGCCGACGAACAGAGCCTCATGCCTGTGGACCTGCGAACAGGAGAACTGGGCGCGGGTTTGGAAACAATGGCGTGACCCTGATTGATCACTTTTTGCCACGGTGTTGACCTACGTCACAGGACCACTTGCAGGCTGTTCAAAAAGTCCGTCCAGCTAGGCCGCAGCAAGCGAAGAGGCGATGCGTACTCTCCGCTGTACGTTGAGCCTCTGAGCGCCGCGAGAACGAAGCTGGAGGACTTTTTCAACAGCCTGCTGGCGCTGATTCTCAGGTCAGTCCACGTGAGTGAGAGAGTACACATTTCACGTCTTGGCAAGGGGGAATTAGTCTATGTGTTTCACCACAAAGGAGGTTTCAGAGCATAAGACATTAATTTTATTTTCTCTTTCATCACTTGCTAGCAAGGCATAGCATGGGCCCTCACCAGTGCTGGCTTAGCACATGTCTTCTAATTTTAAAGGGAGCTTGTATGCCAAATCTTGTACGAATCGTGATCCAGCTACCAGTCCATCTCAAAACCCAGCTCGATAACCTGAAACAGCAGGATACACGACCAGTGGCTTCATCAGGGCTATGTTGGAACGGGAATTTGCCAAAATGGAGGGGAAGCCTGTGACGCCACTTTCCGTTGTGAAACGAGCGACTAGCCGGTAGCCGGTCGTTATACGCGTGATCATGAGAGCGAGGCTGGGGCGCGCTTAACCCGGTCACGATTTTAGAGTTGAACGGTCTCAGAAATACTGCCCCCTTGCACTGGGCCGCAGTTCCCGCTACAAGATTTCTCCATGGATCCTACCGTTGAATGGAAAGATGGCGCAGTACGGCTGCTCGACCAGAGCCGGTTGCCTGAGTCAGTCGAGTTTCTAGACTGCCGGGACTACCAGACCGTTGCCGACGCAATCCGCAGCCTTAAAGTCAGAGGAGCCCCCGCGATTGGTGTGACTGCGGCGATGGGGGTCGCACTTGGCGCCCAGACTGTCATGGCATCCGACTATGAGGCCTTCGCCAAGGCAGT
>VBOM01000052.1 GCA_005877535.1 Nitrospirota bacterium
CGGGATCATCAATGCGGGTGGCTTTCTGATCAACCGCTTGGCCCCGTTCTATGGTCTGAGCTCGACCACGCTGCATGTGGCGTTCGTGGTCGGCATGGTCACCGCGGTCCTCGGAGCCACCATGATGCTGGTGCAGAACGACATCAAGAAGACGCTCGGCTTCTCGACGATCGGCCAGATGGGTTACATGATTATGGAATGTGGATTGGGCGCTTTCTCGCTGGCCGTCTTCCATCTCATCGCACACGGACTGTTCAAAGCGACGGTGTTCTTGAGTTGCGGGAACGTCATCCACAAGGCCCGCCAGGAACCGGAATTCCCACATGCAGACCCTCGTGCTGAAGAACAGGGGTTCTCACGCCTCACCTGGGCTACCGGATTTCTCACGACACTCCTCCTTCCGCTTGTCATCCTCCTGGTGTCCCACGGTGTGTTGCAGATCCCGTTGCGGGATTCCCAAGGGACTGTGATCTTCCTGTTCTTCATCTGGGTCACGTCCTCCCAAGCCATCTTGACGCTCATCCGCCTGCGCGCAGTCGCATCATGGAAGGTATCAGCGGCAATGCTGCTTATACTGCTCTTCGTCGTGTTCATCTATTTGTTCGCCGTCGAGTCCTTCACCGCGTTCCTTTATCCGAATCCGGAAGAGGTGGCGTCCTACTTCCAGGCAGCGGCGTTTCCCAATTGGCTCTTTGATGGTCTCATCGTCGGAACCGCCCTGGTGATCATTCTGGGGTGGTTCTATATCTATGCCCAAGCCCATGGACGAACGATGTGGGTGCCGGACTGGGTAGAAGGCTTTCGTCTCCGCTTGTATGTCCTGTTCATGAACCGGCTCTATGCGGATGAGTGCTACCAAGCGCTCGGTCGAGTGGTCATGCGTGTCGTCCATAGAATCGATAAGCGTGACACGGGGTGGCCGAAATGACTGACGTAGTGACCATTCCGTGGCTCTTGTCCGCAGTTCCCATTATCGGAGCGATGCTGGGCCTCGTGTTCTGGTCTCAGCCGGAGAAGCTGAGGATCTGGTCGATTATTGTGACCGTGCTGAGTCTGCTGGCTGTGATCGGAACGTCCGGACATCTGACGGTACCGACTGAAGGGCCGCTTACCCTTTATCTCCTCCCCCTGGCCGCTTGTATCTCTCTGTTGGGACAGCCTGTGCATCGGGATTATCGGCTCGCCTGGGTCATGACCCTGCTGTTCCTTGGATTGGGATTGGGCGTCCTCACGAGCCAGCACGTCGTGGGCCAGCTCGCTCTGGTTCTGCTCCTTGGTCTCATCACGTTCCTCCTCATCTGGCATCATGATCCATTTTGGCCCACCTCGTGGTTGGGTATCGGCACCTTTGGTCTTGGTACACTCTGTGCCGGGCTCGCGGTGATCGCCGACCCTCCCGTTTCTTTCGTTGCATCGTTGGTGGCCTGCGCCATCTTGCTTCCGCTCGTGCCGTTCCATGACGGCTTCGTGACCGCGCTCACACGGTTGCCCGGCAGTTTGCCGTCCTTCATCGTGCTGCTGCTCCCCGCCATCGGACTCCACGGCCTCGCTGCGGTGTTGCCGACGGTGCCGGATGTCGCGGTTGCTACGATGACAATCTTGGCGTTGGTGAGCGCCCTGTATGGTTCGGTCAAGGCGCTGGCGCAATCGCGCATACGATTGCTCCTCGCCTACGGCAGCCTCTCGTTCTTCTCCATCCTCTGGTGGTTTGTGGCCGCTTCGCGTGCCGTCACCCCTCAGACGGCTGTCTTTCTGGGCTCCGTGGCGCTTGCGACGAGTGGACTCCTGCTTGCCTGGCAGGTCGTTCGTACGCGGTACGGGGACGACGTAGACCCGCGAGCCATCAGCGGGCTTGCCTCGCCGATGCCGGAATTCGCCGTCCTGTTGTCTCTCTTGGCACTGGCGGCCATGGGCCTGCCCCCGTTCGGGGTCTTCGCCGGATTCATGGGTCTTCTCCTCACCTCGTCGCTCACATCGTCTGCCGCCCTGCTTGTTATTGTGGTCGCCTGGCTGGCTGCGTCCTGGTACATCCTCGATATGGTGCAACGGTTGCTCTTTGGCCGGCAGCGATCGGATCTCCGCTATGAAACGCTTCGCCCGGCAGAACTCGCGTCTCTGCTGATGGTTGTTCTGATCGTCATCGCGCTGGGCATCGCGCCGGTCAGCCTGTTCGGAATTCAGACTCAGCCGCCGCGCGCCGGAGCCGTCATGGAATCCGTCACATGGAACCGATAGACCACTCGATCGACATCGAAACCAGACGCATGGAACTCCGAGGCGTGGTCCGCCTCGCAGGCGAGGTCATTGCCCAGTACTGGCCGATGCGGACCTTCGTGCATCACAATCCGCTCCATAGCCTCGAGTATCTTCCCTTTGAAGAAGCCGTCAGGCGCGGCCAACAATTCTTAGGGGGAAACGGCTATCTTCCCAGCCACCTCTATCGCGGCTACCTCCGCTCCGGCAGGATTCAGGTCGGGCATCTCGATGCCGCCCTCACGCCGTTGGTACATGACAAGCACGTGACCATCGGATCTCGCACGGTCTCTCACGGCGAGGTCCTCCGCGCGTGCCTGGCCGAAGGGCTTTGTACACCGATCGAAGAACCGCTCGATGCTCAGTGGAATCATGTTCCTCATCAGCAGCTGGTCGATTCGCTCGCCGGCCGCCTTGCTTCCGTCCTTACCTCTCCAGATCTGCGTGAGAAGATTCAGGCTATTGCGGAAGGGGACCAGTCCGCGCTCGGCCGTTGGATCACGCTCTCACACTGGTGCGATCAGACGCTCAGCACGCAGATCGTCGGCCAGATCAACAGCGAGCTGATCAAGTGGTGCGAGGCCTTCCTAGACGAAGGCCATGCCACCTGGCCTATGCCGGGCCGAGAAAAAGGATTGTACGGAGCCTGGAAATCCCTCGCGGCATATGAATGGTCGCCCTGCGGGATTGCAGACAGCCGAAGGAAAATCTCGCGGCTGCCCGACCACCCGGAAGATGCGTTGTTGGAGAGCCTTGATACCCTTGCTATTCCGACAGAACTCCGGCAGGACTACCTGGCTCTCCAACTGACGGCGCTGCCGGGCTGGGCTGGATTCATCAAGTGGCGCGCGGAAGAGCGAGAATACGCGTGGCAACAGGCCTATCCGGTTGGCCTGGTGAAATACCTCGCGATCCGTCTCTGGTATGCGCGCGAGTTGGTTCAGAAGGCCTGCCAGGAGGAGCTGGGCATCGACGGACAGTACCAGGCAGTCACGGACTATATGCGGAGCCATTCAAGCGAGTACTTTCTGAGAAGGGAACGGGTCGCTGGGCGTCTACCGGCTGCGTATGCAGAGGAAGTCGACCTCTTGCATCATCAACAGAGAAACGGCTGGGAAGGGTTAATCGACCGCTACAGGACGGATGTCGTTCCGCGCCAGGAACGAGTCGCTCGGCACGGCGCGGCCAAGCGGTTGTGTTCGCTCGCCCTGGCGCTGCACATCGATCCGGCTGCTTTGCTGGACAGTTCGCCGGTCGATCTCAAGCAGCTCGTGGATTGGATGAAAGCCTTCCCTGAATCGGACCATGGCCCAGTCTGGCTAAAGGCCCTCGAGGCAGGGTATCAGGATCGACTGCTCGGAACGCTGATTCGGGCGAGGACCACGTCAGCCGCACCGGCTCCACCAGAGAATCAAGCATTCCTGCGCCCTCACTCCCAATCGGTCTTTTGCCTCGATGTGCGCTCCGAACCGTTCCGCCGTCACCTGGAATCCACCGGCGCAAACGAGACCTACGGGTTTGCCGGCTTCTTCGCCGCATTTATCCGCTATCGGGCCTGGGGCAAGGAGCATGACACCGAACAATTCCCGGTCATCATGCGCGCAAAGAACGAGGTTCACGAGATCCCCCGCAGCTATCTGGATCACGTCGTGTCAAAACACGAGTCCCGAACCAAGATGGTTCATGCTGGCCATACGCTTCTGCACGACTTGAAAGAAAATGTCGTTACGCCCTATGTCATGGTGGAGTCGTTGGGATGGTTTTACGGCCTTCCGATCTTCGGGAAAACCTTACTGCCCCTGTTGTACCGTCGCTGGACCGCCTGGTTGGGCAGAATCTTCCTCCCGTCGATTGCCACGACTCTTACCGTCCATAAACTGGCACCGGCCGAAACTGCGGAAATGCTGGCGACAGCGCAACAGGCTACCGTACGGCAGGCGTTGCAAGAGCGAACCGGCTTGCGCCGCTCTCAGATCACGCCGGAGCTGGTCGAGGCCTTGCGGCAGCGGGCATTGAGCGGAGAGGATGACCCGGAACCTCCTTTGACCACGTCAGCGACAAACGCAGGGCTCTCGTCTGAAGCCCTGACCGCATTCGTAGCTGCTTTGCGGCAGCGCTACGAGATCAATCAGCGCTCGGCTTCCAGACAGAAGGAACGGATCACGCGGACCGGTTTCACTCTTGAAGAGCAGGTGCTTACTGTAGGGACAGCATTGCGCATGATGGGATTGATAAAACATCTTGCCCGGCTTGTCCTATTTTGCGCCCACGGGAGTACCTCTGAGAATAATCCGTTCGAATCCGCGTTGGACTGCGGGGCTTGCGGAGGCAATGAAGGCAAAGCTAACGCCCGCGTTCTCGCCATGATGGCCAACAATCAGAAAATGCGGGAACGACTGGCGAAGGATGGCCTCGATATTCCTTCCGACACCCACTTTCTCGCCGGCCAGGTCGATACCACAACCGATGACGTGCACCTGTTCGACCTCGAAGATGCACCGTCGACCCATCGCGCGGATATTGCGCGGTTGCGCGAAGACCTGAAAAACACGACCAGACTGACGAGTCAAGAGCGATGCGCCCGCTTCCCCGATGTCACGACGACCCTGCCGGCGCACAAGGCGGCGACGCATGTGCGCCAGCGGAGCGTGGACTGGAGCCAGGTGAGACCGGAGTGGGGCCTGTCGGGCAATACGACGTTTGTCATCGGCCCACGGAATCTCACCAAAGCGCTCGATCTGGACGGGCGCGTCTTCCTACATTCGTACGACTACCGCGAAGACCCGAGCAATCGGTTGCTCGAAGTCCTGTTGACCGGCCCTCAAGTGGTGGCGCAATGGATCAACATGGAACATTATTTTTCAACGGTGGACAACGACGTGTATGGCAGCGGGAGTAAGATTTACCATAACGTGGTGGGGCGTATCGGCATCATGTCCGGTCCTTGGAGCGATCTCCGGCTCGGACTTGCCCGGCAAACCGTGATGAGCGGCGACGTGCCCTACCATGAACCGATGCGGCTGCTGACCATCATCGAGGCGCCGCGAGAACGGATCGAGAAGCTGATTGCGCGCCATGAGATGTTGGAACATTACTATCATAACGAATGGGTTTGTGACAGAGTTGCTGGATCAGGTTAAAGCGACCGGCTATACGATCATCGGCAATGTGTCGGGGAAAGGCCATCACGGCGCGCGTGAAGCACACTTCATGTTCAGCGAGCAGGAAAGTCTCGAGATGATCATGACGATCGTCCCGGAAGAAAAAGTGGAGCCCATCCTGGCGGGGCTTAGGCCGCTCTTCGAACGCCACTCCGGCATGATGCTAGTCACCGACGTGGCTGTCAGCCGCGAGGAATATTTCGGTAAGACCCCTAAGAAGGCGGGCGGCTCCTGACCAACGGTTCCACTGGCCCAATCCATGACGAGATGCTGGCCCTGTCTGACGTCGTCTCCCACACAGATCCGGTCTTGTCTTCCAGGGTCTGCTTGTCTAGAATGAGGCCCTCTTACAGGGCTTGCAGGCTGTTC
>VBOM01000053.1 GCA_005877535.1 Nitrospirota bacterium
TGTGATTACGGAGACGGTGTTCGAAAGCCGCTTCATGCATGTCGAGGAGTTACGACGGATGGGTGCCGAGATCAAGGTCGAAGGCAATCGTGCGGTGGTGACCGGACCAACCAGGTTGGCCGGGGCCCCGGTGATGGCGTCCGATCTTCGTGCAAGCGCAGGATTGGTGTTGGCTGGCCTTGCCGCGGAAGGCACGACGGAGATTCTCCGGGTCTACCATCTGGATCGTGGCTATGAGCGGATGGAAGAGAAGCTGCGTGCGTTAGGTGCGACGATCACCCGTCACAAAGAGGGTTCGGCTCTGGCCGAGACTCGCTGACATCATGCTGACGATCGCCTTATCGAAGGGGAAAATGTTGGATCTCACGCTGGACCTCTTTCGCCGAGCGGGGTATGCACTGGGTAGCCTCTCTACTGAGAGTCGCCGGCTGGTGTTCCCCTGTCCGGAGATCGGGATGACCTTCCTGATCGTGCGGCCGACCGATGTGCCGACCTATGTTGAATATGGCGCGGCGGATGTCGGGATTGTCGGGAAAGACGTCTTGATGGAGCAAGACAGCGACGTATATGAGCCATTGGATTTAGGCTTCGGAGCGTGTAGAATCGCCGTCGCTGCGCTCAATGGGCAGGCCTCACGCGACCGGTTATCCTCGAAAATTCGGGTTGCGACCAAGTATCCGAAGATCACCGAGCGGTATTTCAATCAGCGCGGCATGTCGGTCGAAATTGTCAAGTTATACGGCTCGATTGAACTGGCGCCTTTGGTCGGTCTGGCCGATCGGATCGTCGATCTGGTTGAGACCGGCAACACGCTGAAGGCGCATCACCTCGTCGAAGTGGAGTGCATCGCGCAGTCCACGGCGCGGTTAGTCGTCAATCGAGCGAGCCTAAAGCTGAAGCATGCGGTGATCACAGTGCTGATCAAAAAGCTTCGGGCTGTGAGCAGGACACCAACCGGGTCTCGAACATCCGCTCCGCGCAAGTCTTCGCGTGGGGCACGTCGAACGGTCAGACGGACGCGCAGATGAAGATTGTGGCATCCACCGAGCGAGCCTTTTGCCCTGCACTCAAGAAAGTGGTTTCGCGTGCCCGCGTACAAGGGGTTGTCGTTGAAAAGACGGTCAGGTCGATTCTGCAAGCTGTGGAACGGGGCGGCGATAAGGCCGTCCTCCGCTATACGAAACAGTTCGACCGCGTCTCCATGAAGGACACGGGGCTGCGCGTCACCCCCCAAGAGATCAAAGAGGCCTATTTCCACATCCGGAAAGATGAGGGCGACGCACTCCGATTTGCAGCCCAGCGGATCACGTCGTTCCACGAACGCCAGCGCATCAAGACTTGGATGTATCAGGACAACGAGGCGACGCTGGGGCAGGTGGTCGCGCCGGTCGATGCAGTCGGGGTGTACGTGCCGGGGGGCAAGGCGGTCTATCCCTCGTCGGTCTTGATGTGCGCGATTCCGGCCAAGGTCGCGGGCGTCTCCCGGGTGGTGATGTGTACGCCGCCACAAAAAGGCCCGATTAATCCCTATTTATTGGTCGCAGCCGACATCGCCGGAGTCACGGAGATCTATCGTGTCGGCGGCGTGCAAGCAGTCGGAGCAATGGCCTATGGGACCAAGACGATCCCACGCGTCGACAAAATCGTGGGCCCCGGCAATATTTATGTTGCGACGGCCAAGCGGCTGCTCTACGGCACGGTCGGGATCGACATGGTGGCAGGTCCGAGCGAACTACTCGTCATAGCGGATGGCGATGCCAAACCGGCGCATGTCGCGGCCGATCTTCTCTGCGAAGCGGAGCACGATGAAGATGCGCAGGTCTATCTCGTCACCACATCGGCCCAGTTGGCGAAGGACGTTGTGCAACTTATCGGCAGCCAGTTGAAGGGGCTGCAACGGGAAAAGATTGCAGCCAGGTCCATCGCGCGCCATTCGGTGGCCTTCGTGGTCACCACGATGGACGAAGCCATTGATGTGGCCAACGAGATTGCCCCGGAACATTTGACCCTCTCGGTCGATGAGCCGTTTGACTATCTAGAGAAAATCCGTCACGCGGGGGCGCTCTTCTTGGGTCGGTACACCCCTCCATCGGTTGCGGATTACGTCGCCGGCCCGAATCACGTCCTGCCGACCGGCGGGACCGCGCGCTTTTTTTCGGCGTTGTCCGTCCACGATTACATCAAGGTAAGCAACATCGTGCACTACACTCGCGAGGAATTGAGCAAGGTGAAAGATCATCTCGTTCGGTTGGCCCACATCGAAGGGTTCGACGCGCATGCCAAGGCGGCCCAAAGCAGGTTTTCATGAAAAAGAACGGATCGGTTCCCAGGCAAGCGAGCATTCACCGCGCCACGAAGGAAACGGATATCCTGGTTGAATGGACGCTGGACGGCAGCGGACAGGGGAAGATCGACACCGGGATTCGCTTCTTCGACCACATGCTGGAGCTGTTGTCCAAGCATGGGTTCTTCGATCTGACCGTCCAGGCCAAAGGCGACATCGATATCGACGAACACCATACGGTGGAGGATGTTGGAATTGTGATGGGCAAGGCCTTATATCAAGCATTGGGCGAGAAGGCGGGGATCAAGCGATTTGGATTTGCCTCGGCCCCGCTCGATGAAACGCTGGCGCAAGTCACCGTCGATCTCAGTGGTCGGCCCTACCTTGTCTACAACGTGGCGTTGCCGGACCGGAAGATCAAAGCCTTCGACTTAGGTCTGTTCGAAGACTTCTTCCAGGCCTTCGTCACCCACGGCGGCTTGAATCTCCATGTGAATCTGATGTACGGCCGCAATCCGCACCACATCATGGAAGCCATCTTCAAAGCGCTGGCCAAGGCATTGGATCAGGCGACCATGTTGGAAGAGCGGTTAGCAGGCAAGGTGTTGTCGACGAAGGGGATGCTATAGGTCGAGAGGGCAGGGAAAGTGTGACTGTTTTGATGGGCAGGTTCCTGAAAAGGAGCCTGCCCTTTATGTTTCATTGGCACATCAGATAATTTTTGTTGTAGATAGGAAAAGTAGTCTGTTGCCATGAAGAAATAACGTCATCACTACATTCCAAAATCCTACCTGATGTTTTTCTGTGACGATAGTGGGCAAGTCCGTGTCTATCGTAAGGATGATCCATGCAAAGCTATTTCGCTCTCGCCGGACAACACGGGCTTTCACAAGTACTACTACTCTCAGCCGAAGCACGATGGCGGGAAGGATCATGATGCTCTTGAGGAGTGCTTCTCAAGGATAGAAGATAAGTGGCCGGGAATTGTTGACCGACTTCATCGACGGGAAAACGTCAATGATTCTCTGCTAGATATCTTCCAATTCATGATATTGCAGCGTACGCGGGTTCCTGCCAGTCGTGATGCAGCTGAGCGAATAGAAGCGGAACGAACCTTAGCGGCGATTCGTCGCTTGGATGCGGCAGGAGAGTTGCCACCTAAGCCTGAGGGTTTTGAAGATATCCTTGACCATGTAGAAGTTTCAATCAATCCCCACCAATCCATTCACGCCATGGTGCCCATGATGCGAGGCATTGGGCAGGTGTTTGATAGGGTCGGATTTGGTGCGTTACACAATAAAACGGAAATCCCGTTTTTGACCAGCGATAATCCGGTAATCTGGTTCGACCCTTCTGCAAAGGATTCTGAACTGCAACCATATGTTCTCCGGCCTGATGGTCCGATTGTTTTGCTGTTTCCCGTCAGTCCGTCACTCGTTATTTATGGAGATTTGCCTATGCGGAATCAATTCGCATCAGAGGGACTGGGGGTAGCAGATCTGTCGGATACCGGCTTAGTCGAGGCGATCAATCGGCAAGTTTGTCGTTTCGGGTATCAGACTATCTATGCGCAAAAGGCAGGGCAGGAACGACTCATACAAGAGCACGCTACGTTTTCTCCCGTCATTCGTTTCGACAGAGTTACTAAGGGGAAAGGTGAGATCGTCAAATTTCAGATGGTCTTCGAAAAGCGAGGGCGCAAGCCAAAGTGGGTCGAATAACTGGAGCTACCAGCAACAGCTTCGTGAGTATCCCACGCTATTGGTTGGGCGTTGAGGTAATACAAGAGACCTTGTATATCTTCTCGATCTCCGTTGTGGCTGAACTGGCTCGGGCTTCTTCAGTCTAAGCTCCAGGTCCCCACAGTTCTTCCATTCAGTTTGGCAGTGGCAGGACAGCGCTGGTTGGGGTATTGTTACGGCCGTACCGGCAGGCTAGGGCCAAGAGGCGTGGGGCAAAAGGTATGAATGGGACAAGAGTCTTTTCTCCATCCTCTCGCTCCAAGGCTCTCGCCTCTAGAAGGCTGCGGAGAAACGGTACTTAGCAGAACAGTATTTCGATAGTCGGTCGTGTGCCACAACAGGAGAATGTTCCCGCAGGATGCTCAAAAAGGCCGTTCAGCGAGGCCGCAGGCGAGTCAGAACCGGAGGCGTACCCTCAGGGGTACGTTGAGGATTTCGATGAGCTGAGAACGAAGTTGGCGGACTTTTTCAGCATTCTGCAGGAATTGGATATGATTGCGATCATCGACTATGGTATGGGCAATCTCCGCAGTGTCTCCAAAGCCTTTGAGGCGGTGGGGCATCAGGCGGTGGTCACGCGTGATCCGCGCGTGATCGGAAATGCGAGTCATGTCGTTCTGCCGGGCGTCGGGGCTTTCGGCGACTGCATGGACAATGTTGAGCGCTATGGGTTGGTGGAACCGATTCGCGCAGCGATTCAATCGGGAAAACCATTTCTGGGAATCTGTTTGGGGCTCCAATTGTTGTTTGAGGAAAGTGAGGAATTTGGGCCTCACAAGGGTCTCGGCATTATCCCCGGCAAGGTCAGACGATTTGCTGCAGCCCGGGGGTTGAAGGTGCCACACATGGGTTGGAATAACGTCACGATTGAGCGGCCCTGCCCCCTGTTCGAAGGGATTCCCAACGAGTCGTACTGGTACTTTGTGCATTCCTTTTATGTCGATCCCTCTTACAAGCCCATTGCGGCAACCACGACGGACTATGGGACGACGTTTGTGTCGAGTGTCTGGAGGGACAATGTAATGGCCTGTCAGTTCCATCCTGAAAAGAGTC
>VBOM01000054.1 GCA_005877535.1 Nitrospirota bacterium
GCTTTTTCTGACGGGGATGCTTCCCACGGAAGGCCGAGGGGCGAAATTCATAGGACGCGTCGGCGCTGAGCTCGATGTGGAAGCGGGGCACAAGGCGGCTCACCTCGCGGCGCTCAATGTGCTCGCTGTTGCGAGGCAGCATTTAGGATCCCTCGACAAAGTGACGCGGATCGTCCAGCTCGGCGTTTCGATCGCGACGTCGGGAGATGTCCGCGATCAGCCGAAAGTCGCTGACGGTGCTTCGGGGTTGCTGCAAGACGTCTTCGGAAAGGACAAGAATCCGTGCCGCCTGGTGTATGGCGTCGCAAGTCTTCCGCTCGGCACCCCGGTCGAGCTGGAAGTCATCTTGGAAGTGCAGCCCTGATCCAACCGGCGACGAAGACCTTTCCTGAGGATACGAAGATGAGTAACAAGACAACGGCGATCTGGGCCAACACCAGAGTCTCGGAACGGCTCGGCATCAAGTACGCGAAGGAACAAATCATGGAGATTCTACTAGGTGTTGCGCGCAAGACGATCTCGACCTACGTGGACCAGATCTGATCGGTCCTGCTTGATGACGCTTTTGCCCTGAGGCTAAACGACATGTTCTCCCCGAGGATGACGTGGCTCGGTCTGGTCGCCATGCTCATGTTGAAAATGAACCCGCGAGCCCTCCCGCTTCGGAGGGTCATAACCAAGGAAGGAGTACGCCACATGCGTCAACTCATCGCCCTCTTGTGCCGACTCTCAGTTTGTGTATGTAAACGGAGCGTCCTTGCGGCCGGGCTTGGCTTCTGTATGGTTGCCAGCGTGTCGGCTGAGGATATTGCCGTTTCTGAACAAACCTTTGGTTGCATCCTTGACTGGCCAAAGGTCAGAAACACGCGCTTCAAGCACTCGGATCCTGAGAAGTTGAAAGAGGCGTTGCGTATCTTCAGAGACAGCGTGCCGGACAAGGAGTATCCGGTTGGCACCATCCTACAGCTTGTTCCGTTTGAAGCAATGGTGAAGCATCCGCATGAGAAGTTTCCCAAATCGAATGGTTGGGAGTTTTTCGCTTTGGAGGTCTCCGAGGCTGGCACCAAGATCAGAGATCGGGGAGACAACGTCGTCAACCTCTCGCTAGGGGCGCCGTGCCTAAGTTGTCATCAGCCTGCGGCAAAGTTCGACTTCGTGTGTGAAAAGGGGCACGGCTGTGCTCCTATCCCATTCGATGATCAGAAGATCGCCGAGCTTCAGAGGGCAGACTCTCGTTGTGGCAAGAAGTAGGGGGTGGGTCTGAACCGAAACTAGCGCAGGGCTATGGGTTTATCGTGCGGACGGGTTGATCACGCCGCTCGTACGCACGAAAACCGAATGAAGGCGGAACAGGTGGCCGAGTTGTACTTTGATTCGCTCGAGTCGATCCAGGCAGCAATGGCGTCAGGAGGAGGGCAAGCGACTGTGGCTCACGCCATGGAAATCTCCACCGGCGGACCCCCCGTGGTCTTGATAGCAGAACACGACAAGCCTCTATGAGAGGCGTCGCCTAGTCGACTCTGTCACCCTAAAGGAGAAAGGAGCCTCCATGATCACACTGAATGTCAACGGCAAATCACACGAGCTCGATGTCAGTCCCGACATGCCCCTGCTGTGGGCCCTGCGGGACATGCTTCATCTCACCGGCACGAAATTTGGGTGTGGCATGGCGTTGTGTGGTGCCTGCACCGTCGATCTCGACGGCCAGCCTATACGCTCCTGCGTCACGCCTGTGGTCGAGGTCAGCAATAAGAAGATCACCACGATCGAGGCGATCGGCCAGACCTCCAGCGGTGCGAAAGTGCAGAAAGCCTGGTTGGATCTGGAAGTGATCCAGTGTGGCTACTGCCAGTCCGGCCAGATCATGTCCGCGTCCGCGCTGCTGGCAGCCAACCCACACCCGAGCGATACCGACATCGACAAGGCCATGGCCGGCAACATCTGCCGCTGTGGCACCTATCATCGCATCCGCGCCGCAATTAAACAGGCGGCGCAGTCCAACGTGAAAGGAGCCTGACCATGAGTATGGGACTCGAAAGATGGCTGAATTCCACCGAGGCTGGTGCCGAGTCTACGGCCGAAGGCGGCGTGCCCCGTCGGACATTCCTCAAACTCAGCGCAGCCGCCGGTGGTGGCCTGCTGCTGAGCTTCATCCTCCCCAGGATCATCTGGAACAGCGAAGCGACTGGCGCCACGACGGCGGAGGTCTTCGCGCCCAACGCATTCATCCGCATCGGTCGTGACAGTCGCGTGACGCTGATCATGCCCTATGTCGAAATGGGACAGGGTACCGATACGTCGATCCCGATGCTCATCGCCGAAGAGCTGGAAGTGGACCTCAGGCAGGTCACCCTCGAAGCGGCGCCCCCTGATGATCGACAGTATGCGAACCCGATCTTTCAATTTCAGGTAACCGGTGCCTCGGCATCCGTGCGAGCCGCATGGGAACCACTCCGCCGGGCCGGTGCCACTGCGCGCACGATGTTGGTGTCCGCCGCGGCGCAGACTTGGAATGTGGACATGACTTCTTGCCGCGCAGAGAAGGGCGAGGTGGTCCATGTGCCGAGCGGCCGCAGACTCACCTATGGGAGCTTAGTCGAGACGGTGGCGACGTTACCGATGCCGGATCACGTCGCACTTAAGGACCCCAAGGACTTCACGCTCATCGGCACCTCTGCCAAACGCCTCGACGCGCCCGACAAAGTCAACGGCAAGGCGCAGTTCGGCATCGACGTCAAGGTTCCCGGCATGAAGATCGCCACGGTTGCCGCCTGCCCAGTCTTCGGCGGCAAACTCGCCAACGTTGACGACAGCAAGGCGAAGGCGATCAAGGGTGTCCACCAAGTGGTACGCCTCGATAATGCCGTCGCGGTGATTGCCGACCATATGTGGGCGGCCGAGCAGGGTTTGGCAGCGCTGGACATTCAGTGGGACGAGGGCCCCAACGCCACAGTCAGCAGCGCCGATATTGTCCAGCAACTCGAATCCGCTTCGCTGGGGCCGGGCGTGATCGCATACGAGGACGGCGATGTGGCCAAGGCGATGGCCGGGGCTGTAAAGAAGGTCGAGGCGGTGTACCAGATGCCGTTTCTCGCGTACGCGACGATGGAGCCGATGAACTGCACCGTGCACGTGCGCAAAGACGGCTGCGAGGTGTGGGTCGGGTCACAGGTCCTCGCTCGGGCACAGGCCACCGCCGCCGAGGTGACAGGCCTGCCATTGGATAAGGTTCAGGTGCACAACCAGTCATTGGGCGGCGGCTTCGGCCGACGGCTGGAGGTGGACGTCATCGCCCAGGCGGTGCAGATCGCTAAGCAAGTCAATGGCCCGGTGAAAGTTGTATGGACGAGGGAAGAAGACATCCAGCACGACAAGTATCGTCCCTACTACTACGACCGGATCGCCGCCGGCCTTGACGAACAGGGCATGCCGATCGCTTGGAGCCATCGCATCTCCGGTTCCTCCGTCATAGCGCGATGGTTCCCGCCCGCATTCAAGAACGGCCTCGATCCAGATGCTGTGGGGGGAGAGGCGGAGGAATTCCCCTACAAGCTGCCCAACAGGCTGGTGGAATACGTACGCCAAGAGCCGCCCGGCATTCCGACGGGATTCTGGCGTGGTGTCGGACCCACGCACAATGTCTTTGTGGTCGAGAGTTTCATCGATGAGCTGGCTGCGGTGACGAAGAAGGACCCCCTTGCATACAGGCGCGACCTGCTCAGTAAATCGCCTCGTGCCAAGGCCGTGCTCGAGCTTGCCGCGGAGAAGGCTGGGTGGGGTCAGCCGCTACCGGAAGGCCAGGGCCGCGGCCTGTCGGTTCAGTTCGTGTTTGGCAGCTATGTCGCGCAGGTCGCCGAAGTCGAGGTTGCCAAGAGCGGCGAGGTGCGCGTCACACGGGTGGTCTGCGCCGTGGACTGCGGTATGGTGGTCAACCCGGACACGGTGAGGGCGCAGATGGAAGGCGGCATCATGTTTGGCCTCACGGCCGCGCTCTTCAACGAAATCACCCTCAAGGATGGCCGCGTCGAACAGAGCAATTTCGACGACTACCGCATGCTGCGCATCAACGAGGCACCGGCGGTCGAGGTGTATCTGGTGAAGAGTGCCGAAGCGCCCGGTGGAATCGGCGAGCCCGGTACCACGGCGCTGGCGCCGGCGTTGACCAACGCGATCTTCGCGGCGACCGGCAAGCGGATCCGGAAGCTGCCGGTGAACAGGGTTGAGTTGCATTCCGCATAATTCGGAGATGCTCAGGCTAGCGGCTTGCATTCACAGCGCGGACCTCTGAACTTTGCTGACGGATTCGCAGTACGCCGATGACGCCGAATATGGTGCTCTAGACCGGAGGGGAATATGAAAGAGCTACAGTCCATCATCAATGCGTATCGAGAGATTGAGCAGAAGAACCAGCAGGCAGCGCTTGCCACCGTCGTCAAAGTCACAGGATCCGCCTACCGGCGAGCCGGCGCGCGGATGCTGATCACTGCCGACGGCCACACGATTGGCTCAGTAAGCGGCGGCTGCCTCGAACGCGACGTGCTCAACCAAGCCCGGCGGGTGCTTCAATGGAACGAACCCAGGGTGGTCGCCTACGATTCGATGTCTGATGAAGATATCACCTGGGAATTCAACCTCGGCTGCAACGGGATTGTGGAAGTTCTCATTGAGCCACTATCTCACAGGGGGGAGCATGGGCTCATGGTGTTTCTCACCGAATGCCTCCAGCAGAGGCAGGTGGGGGTTTTAGCGACCGTGTTCGGTGTAGAAGGCGCAATTAAGGCGAAAGTCGGAAACCGTTTGATGCTGAGCGAGCAGTGGGCTGTGAGACATGACATCGGGGATGGTGATCTTGCGGAAGCAATCCTTGATGATTCTCAACACAGGCTTGAAAGCGGCACGTCAAAGGCAACGACATTTGCAATGGCCACCGGTCGTGCAGAAGTCTTCATCGAGGTGATCCAGCCGTCGGTCCCGATCGTGATTTTCGGGGCGGGACACGATGCGGTCCCGCTCGTCCGATTCGCAAAGGAATTGGGGTGGCATGTTACGCTGGTCGATCCCCGACCGGGCTACGCGACTCGAGCGCGATTTCCTCTGGCGGATACCCTGATCGTCTGTCGGCCAGAGGAGGTGTGTGAGCGCATCAAAATAAATAGCCGCACGGTGGCAGCCGTCATGACGCATAACTTTCTCCATGACTCAGAGCTGCTCAGAACACTATGGCCGTCGCCGTTGCGATACATCGGTATTCTTGGGTCAGGGCAGAGGACTCGGAGGCTGTTGGACCAAGTTCAAGGGACCGGCCGATCGCATAACATCCATAGTCTCGGCCGGGTGTATGGCCCCATGGGCCTGGACATAGGAGCCGATACGCCTGAGGAGATCGCGCTTGCGGTCATGGCTGAGATCAAAGCGGTCCTCACAGGCCGGTTAGGAGGGATACTGAGGACCAGAGAGGGACCGCTTCACGAGCCAAACGACGCCGTAGATATGGTGATGGAATCTGGGAAAATACACGGAGCGATGTCTTGTGGCCAAGGACACTGACAACGCAATCAAGGCAACGGGTGTTGGGGACGAACGGAGCAGACCGTCAACGGCCATCATCGTACTCGCTGCGGGCGCGTCAACACGGATGGGGAGGCCCAAGCAACTGTTGACCTATGGCGGGCGCACCTTACTGCGCA
>VBOM01000055.1 GCA_005877535.1 Nitrospirota bacterium
TCACGACCCTTCGTTGCCACGATCAGTACACGCATAACCATTCGGTCAATGTGTCGTTGCTCTCTATGGCGCTGGCCAATCGCGCCGGCTATCCCAAAGTGGAACTGGCTGACCTGGGCCTTGCGGCACTGTTCCATGACCTGGGCAAGTCCACCATTCCCACGGAGGTCCTAAACAAACCGGGCGAGTTTACCGACGAAGACTGGATAGCCATGCGCAATCACCCCACAGAGGGAGTACTGATTCTTTCAAGAACGAGAGGCATCACGAATCTACCGGGCCGCATGGCAGCGGCCGCCTTCGAACACCACATGAACCTGGACTTCTCAGGATACCCGAAACTTACCGTGCCCTGGTCACTCTCACTGACCGGCCGCATCCTCACAATCACAGACTGTTACGACGCTATGACTTCCTCCCGTGTCTATCGTCGGGAACCGATGTCCCCCTCTAAAGTGTTGAACATGATGTTCTCAAAGTCGGGGAAGGCGTTCGACGCAACGCTGCTCAAGCTGTTCGTAAACTGTGTCGGTATCATCCCCATCGGCAGCCTGGTGATGCTGGAGACGAGCGAACTGGCGGTCGTGCTCAAGCCATCTGTAGACAAGGCGAACGCCGAACGACCATTCGTCAGAGTCATCACCGATCCGCAGGGAAACGCAGTCGATCACGGGCGCGAAGTAGACCTGACCGAGAAAGATGAGACCGGGGATTTCCGCCACAACATTATCCGCTTGATCGACAACACCGAGTACAAGTTCGACACCAGCCGATACTTCGTCTAGCAGGATACGGAAAAAGTCCAGCAACGCTCCCGAGCGCGCGACGGACATCCTTAGCGTGACAGGCACGATCCGAAGTTCGAAGTTCAGGGTTCGTGGTTTCGAAAACCTCGAACCGTCGCCGGTCTCGCCTGTCCCATTAGTTTTCCCTCACCTGCTAGCCTCCACGCGACCCAATCCCTTGACAGGACCTAGCCCCCCAGCTATTCTCGCATCAGTTTCGCTATTGCATTGTTTACCAACAAGGAGCACGTGATATGCATACAAAGGGAATTCTCTTGGGACGGATGACCCTCCCCTTGGTCGCCATTGGCATGTTCTTGCTCGCATCTCTTCCTGTTGCACAAGCTGCCGAGGCCTTCAAGATGGGTGTCGTCGATCCTCAGGCTGTCTTAGAGAAATCAAAAGCGGGCAAAAAAGCCTTAGACGGGCTCAAGGAATATGTATCGACCAGACAGAAATTGTTGTCCGGGGATGAAGAGGACTTGCGCAGCACGGAGAAGACACTCAAGGAGCAAATGTTGAAGTTAAGCGACACCGAAAAAAAAGAAAAAGAGACTCAATTCCGCGCAAAAGTCCAGGACTACCAGAAACGCGCGCAGGAATTTAATCAGGAATTACAGGGAAAGCAGAAGGAACTGGTCGATGACTACATGAAGAGGATTTCCTCGGCCACGAAAACCGTGGCGGAAAAGGGCGGGTTCGCTCTCGTCGTCGATAAGGGCAGCGAACAAACGGTCAAGATTGTCATCTACAATAAGGACACCATCGATTTAACCGACCAGGTGATCAAGGAATTCGATCGAGTCAACGGCAAGTAACCCCCCACGAGCACACACCTGAATTCATGATCAATGTGGCTGGGACCTCGCCCCCTCTGAAGACCTTTCAACGCTCTATCGGATAGCCCGCATCCTGCCAGCCTTTGATTCCCCCGTCCATCGACACCACATTCGTATAGCCCATTTGCTGAAGCGCATCCGCGGCTAAGACCGACCGGTAGCCGCCTCCGCAATACAGCAGAATGGCCTCCTCTTTATTGGGAATACGAGTTTCTATATCCCGTTCGATAATCCCTTTTCCCAGATGCTGGGCGCCTTTCGCATGTTCTTTGGCAAATTCGTGGTCCTCGCGGACATCGAGAAAGTGCACAACCTCACCATGATCAAGTCTGATCTTAGCCTGCGCCACCGTACATTCCTTGACCCGTGCTCGTGCCGCATCGACTAACCTGAGAAAACCAGGATTATGTTTCACTCTCGTTCCATTCCTTTTCCTGTTTTAAAATAAGGCTGTTTGTTCGAACCCCGGCCTGCGAAAGGTGGCGGGAAGCGTCTCGTTGTCCAGCACCGACAATCCTGCTTTGCGTCTGGAGACCTCGAATAACTGTTCGATTATCGCCCAATAGGGGCCTGTACCACGGTGACGTTCAAAGAAGGCCCCCTCGCTGATCGCTCCGCCGCGCACATCCCGAATCCGATTCGTAATCTTAGTGATTCGATCTGGAAATGCCGCCGCCATTCGCTCCATGAACACTGGCTCCACAGGGCCAGACAGACGCAGCAACGTCGCCACCGCCTCAACCGCCCCAGCTTGTTTCGCTCGGGCCAACAGATCAGGCACGTCCTCATCGTTGAGACCGGGAATGATCGGAGACAGCGAGATGCCGGTGGGAATCCCGGCATTCGCCAAGGTCGCCATCGCCTCGAAGCGTTTCCGGCTGGAAGGCGCATGAGGTTCGACTTTGCGCGCCACTTCATCGTCTGAAAACGGTATGCTGAAATACACACGAACCGACGCCTCCTCATGCAACCGATGCAGCAGGTCCATATCGCGCAACACCAACACCCCTTTCGTGATAATCCCAACCGGATTCCGATACTCAGCACAGACTTCCAGGCAGGCCCGCGTCAACTCCAGCGACGCTTCCAGCGGCTGGTAACAATCTGTGTTCCCCGAAAATAGGATCAATTCCCCCTTCCATGATGGTTTCTCGAATGTCCGGCGGAGCAAAGTCGAAGCATGCCGCTTCACGATGATCTTGGACTCGAAGTCAGTTCCGGCGCCGAATCCCCAATACTCGTGAGTTGGCCTAGCATAGCAATAGGCGCAGGCGTGGAAGCAGCCACGATACGGATTCAGGCTCCATCGAAACGGCAAATCGGGACTCTCGTTGCGACTGAGAATGTCACGGGTCGCATCCTCAAACATCTGTAGATGCACATGGGGAGCAGGCTCCAAGAGATCTCGGTGCTGTGATTCAAACGGATTAGGTGGATTCATCGCTGTGCGCATCGGGATATGGTCTTCGATCCGGCCGCTCCTGTCAACGGGAAGAACGACACCTGCCAAAACAGAATATCACGGCCCGATTAATTGACTAACCCCTACCCCGATGTTAAATTCCAGCCGCTTTCTGGAACCACAGGGCTATGTACGATCTACGCTATTTACGCGACAATTTTGATGCCATGAGGAAACAGCTTGGCCCCCGTGGCGCCGATGTCCCTTGGGATAGAATCCGCACGCTGATCGAACAACGTCGGGCCTTGGCTAGCCAGGTCGAGAAACTTCGCCACGAACTGAAAAAGGGGTCGGAAAAGATTGCCGAGCTGAAGCGAGAGAATCAGCCGGCGGATGGCTCCATGGCTGCCATGAAGTCCGTCGGCGAACAGATCAAGAAGTTTGACGACGAACTACGGGGTGTCGAAGAGACCCTGACCGATCTGAATCTCCGCATCCCGAATCTTCCACATGCCTCGGTCCCACCAGGGAAAGACGCGAGCAGCAACAAGGAAACCCGACGGTGGGGATCCCCACCCACGTTGACCGCACCAGCCAAGAGCCATTGGGATCTCGGCGGAGCGCTCGGCATACTGGATTTCGACCGGGCGGCGAAAATTTCCGGTGCACGATTCGCGGTTCTAACGGGCGCCGGCGCGCGACTCGAACGGGCTCTTATCAACTATATGCTCGACCTTCATACGACAGAGCATGGCTATCGTGAGGTCCTGCCGCCGCTCCTCGTCAATCGATCGAGTATGACCGCGACCGGTCAGTTACCCAAGTTCGAAGAGGATCTCTTTCGCCTGCGAGACGAAGACTATTTCTTGATTCCCACGGCAGAAGTGCCTGTAACCAATCTCCATCGTGACGAGATGCTCAACGAGAGTGCGCTGCCGATCAGGTATACAGCCTATACCCCCTGTTTTCGTCGCGAGGCAGGATCCTATGGAAAAGACACAAGAGGGCTCATTCGCCTCCACCAATTCAACAAAGTGGAGTTGGTCGCGTTTGCAAAACCTGAACAGTCGTATGAAGAACTGGAGCGGTTGACCGGCCATGCCGAAGCGATCTTGCAGGGATTAGGGCTTCATTACCGAGTCGTCATACTCTGCACCGGTGATATGGGATTCTCTGCAGCGAAAACCTACGACATAGAGGTCTGGCTCCCTTCTCAGAACCACTATCGGGAGATCTCCTCTTGCAGCAACTTTGAAGGATTTCAGGCCAGGCGGGCCAGTATTCGATATAAGGGCCCAGTCGGGAAGAAGGATGCGAAAACAGAGTTTGTCCATACAGTCAATGGGTCGGGGCTGGCCGTCGGCCGCACGCTCGTGGCAATCCTCGAGCACTTTCAGCGACCGGATGGAAGCGTCACGATACCGGAGGTATTGCGTCCCTATATGGGCGGGCTTGAGCAAATTCGCAAAGAGTAGGATACTAACGGCAGTATCCTATCGCGGCAGTTCTAAAACAGTATTGGGTTTACGCGTGCGGGAGAGACAATAACCGGCGCGATGCTTACGACCTATATCCCATCGCGCCTGCAGGATCAGAGCTCCTGGTCGAACAAATTCTGTTTGGAGGGGTGACGGAGTGGCCGAACGTGCCAGTCTTGAAAACTGGAGACCTCGCAAGGGGTCCGCGAGTTCAAATCTCGCCCCCTCCGCCATATTTTCCCGCATAATTCGAGGCTTTTGACTCGAAATTCC
>VBOM01000056.1 GCA_005877535.1 Nitrospirota bacterium
TGTCAACACTCTATTAACTAACCCGCCGTGAAGATCCTGCACTTGTGAAAACTCTGCTTCGAGTACTGCAGTACCTCAGCCCACACCGTTCAATGGTGGTCGGCACTTTTCTGTTTGCAGGGTTGGCGACTGCGTTCGAATTGATCCCTCCCTGGCTGATCAAAGTGATTATCGACGATGTGATCCAAGCCGGTCAGACCCAGCTCCTGGCATGGGTATTTCTCGGGCTCTGTGCCGCCTATGTGCTGCGGAACCTCTGCGGGTCGATGCGGATTCGGCTGAACAATGGGTTGGAGCAGCAAGTCGTGCATGACCTGCACGTCCAGGTGTTCTCCACGCTCCAGCGATTATCGATCAGTTTCTATGAGAATCGTCCGACGGGCGAAATCATGTCGCGGGTGTTGAACGATACCGAACACATGCAGCGCATCTTCGTGGATGGGCTCGAAGAGATTATTACGGCCGGGCTGACGCTGATCGGGATCATGATCATGCTGTTCATGCTCAATTGGAAACTTGCTCTGTTGGCGCTCGTGCCGATTCCCCTCTTGGTGGTGGGAGCGGCGCTGTTCACCAAACGGGTCCATGGGCACTATCGCGTGATTCGTAAAGGGGCGGCCGAACTGAATGCCCTTTTGCAAGACATGCTGGCAGGCATCCGGGAGACGATGGGTTTCAATCGCCAGCCCTATGAACAGGAGCGATTTGGGCAGAAGAGCGATCGTTGCCGGCAAGACACCTTGAAGGCCATGTACCTCTGGTCCTACTACTCTCCAGGCATGATGCTGATCGGGAGTCTTGGCGGGGCCATGGTGCTCTGGTTCGGCACCGCCGAAGTTTTGCAGCACCATCTTTCCGTGGGCGAACTCGTGATGTTCATCTCGTACCTTGCGCTATTCTATGTGCCGATTAATCAGATTCATACCGTCAATCACATGCTGCAGCATGCCTTGGCCGCAAGCGAACGGGTGTTCGAAGTCCTCGATCTCGTTCCGGAGGTCAAGGATCGCCCGGACGCTCACGTACCAGTCACTCGATTCCGAGGGGAGGTCGACTTCGATCGCGTCGGGTTTCATTATCGACCCGATTCGCCGATCTTGACCAACGTCACGATATCGGTCCGTGCGGGAGAGCGCGTCGCGCTGGTCGGTCCGAGCGGGGCGGGAAAGAGCACGACGCTGAAATTGCTGATGAGGTTTTATGATGTGACACAGGGAGCCATCACCATCGATGGGTACGATATCCGCGAGCTGCCCTTGAGTTTTCTTCGAAGTCAAATCGGGCTGGTCCAGCAAGAGCCATTCTTGTTCAATGGCACGGTGAGAGAGAATATTTTGTACGGTGACCTCTTGGCCGGGCAGGACGAGGTTGAGGCTGCGGCGATGGTGGCCCGTGCGCATGACTTCATCATGGCTCTTCCGGACGGGTACGATACCTGGATCGGAGAGCGGGGCGTCAAGCTTTCCGTCGGGCAGCGACAGCGCGTATCGATCGCCCGTGTGATTCTAAAGGACCCTCCGATCGTCATGTTCGATGAGGCCACGTCCAATATCGACACGGAGACCGAGGTCAAGATTCGAGAGGCGCTGGACGATCTCACGAAAGGGCGGACGACGATCATCATTGCCCATCGCCTCTCCACCATCCATGGCGTCGATCGAATCATCGTCGTGGACCACGGACATGTCGTCGAAGATGGGACGCACGAGATGTTGATCGGGCATGAAGGGGTTTATGCACGGCTGTACGACGCCCAGTTCCAAGTATAGCGGCATGGCCCCGAGACACGCGAGACTGGCGGGAAAGGCGAGACGGAGGACGGTTCAAGGCCTGAAGGTCGAGGTTTTTGGAACTTCGAACGCTAAGCGTCACACGGGGGCTCTTGATTGACACGATGCTCCCGCCCATCTCACCCGTCACGCTTTTCCCGCCCGTCTCGCGCATCACGCGCCGCTGACGAATGCCTGGCCGTTGCGGATAGATCTTGTCCGCCAGTATACTGAAACTCACTAGAAGGGGAGAGTAGGCCGATGGTGCTGATATATGAAAGCGATCCGCTGGATAATGATGACGCACGCGGGCGGTTCTATCATGTCTGCCGTGGGCGAATCGATCGGACGGAAATCCAACTTCCGGTTGACGAGAAGGTCTATGAATGTGCCGTTTGCGGGATCGATCTCGAAGCTGAAGACTTTTGGCTGGCGAGACAGAAAGGGTCGGTTTAGCCCGCATTACTCATGAACGCTTCTGCTACCAATCGCGGAGACGGAAGTCAGAATCCACTGCGGTATTCTTTCTTCGCGCCACGACCACGCAAAGGGCGCTCGACTTCGCAATTTCGCCACGAATCGTCATGAATAATGCGGGCTAGGACATGATGGCTGGGAGCACAGGACGAAAAACCGTATCGGTATCGCGGGGGCTGATGATGCTCTGCGAGACCTGCTACGCCCAGGTCATGGCCGACAAATTAACCGACGAGAGGAACTTTGTGGCGAATCACGATATCCTCTTTGATACCATCTGCTTCGGCTGTACCGACATCAACAGGCCTCTCATCGACGACATGGCGGGTAGCGGCGAGTGAGGATGTTGAAAAAGCCTCTCTTCTCACCCGCCCAATCCTGGCGCGCTATTTCACCCGCCCGCCCTGAGTCTGCCAAGACAGCCTCCTCGCCCAGGGACGCGCCTTGCACCAAGCGTCGTTCCGGCTTGGCTCAAACCCTCAACGTAGTGAAACAGTATGCCTCGGGCTCTCGCTCGCTGCGGCCTCGCTGAACGGGCTTTTTGAACATCCTCATTATATGTGGCTGGCGTGGCACTTGACGGAGCACGTGCGACGTATGACAATGCGCCAGTTTCGACGAGGTTTCCGCTCTTCGATGTCGGATGTGGCGTGGAGAGCCGGCGGATCGGATTCTCGGCTTGTCCGGCAGGGAGTGTTGGGGCGTATGAGATATGCTGTGTGTGATACACATCAACGTACTCTTGAGATTTCCAACTGCAAGCTATTGTAACTAGATAGAACTGCAGATTCTTGCCCCTTGCTGGTCAGGGACGATCACGAAGCAGTCCATGCTTGAGGTGCAGAAAGGATTGAGACGGCGAATTAGAGTTCGGCGACAAAGAGAGACGACTTTTCCCTGCGATCGAATTGGGAGGAAACAAGTATGCTTAATTGGCTGAAGTCGAGCTCCAGTGTTCCCAACCCTTCGGGGCCTCCTAAGACGATTCGGCGGTTCCACACCAGTGACGCTACGGTGAGGAAGGATTCGATCACCGTCGACCAAGATTGCTGGGTTGTTGATTCGAAGGAAGCCCAGACAATCCGGCTATTCGAGATTCCAAACCCTGACGCTGAGCAATGTCTCATCACTTACAGGGCAACGATGAAGACCGAGGGTCTTACTGGCCGCGCATTCCTTGAAATGTGGTGTCGTCTGCCAGGTCGTGGGGAGTTCTTCTCAAAGGGTTTGAACCAAGCCATCACTGGCACTACCGACTGGGCTTCCTATGAGATTCCCTTTTACCTGGAGAAGGGCCAACGACTCGACCTGATCAAACTAGGTCTGGTCATTGAAGGAAGAGGCAAAGTTTCGATAAAGGATGTGGAAGTGCTAAAGGCACCGTTGGAGTCATGAATGCTAAAAAACGGTGGCAGTAACGCCGAACCAGCGGCTCCAGTGGACACGATAAATTAGGCCGCTGAGCCGCTACGTTGCCTATCTTCTGGTCTATCGGTTCGCGACTCGTTACTCGGTGAAGCGTGAACGAGTACATGAATTGGCTCATTGTCAGAGGAATTGACGATGTATTCATTGGGTCATTGAAGATTAGCGGAGCCTTCCAATGAAACAATGATTCAATGCGCAAATCGTCAATCGTCTTGCGCGAGACGCTTCACGGTCCACTCGCTACTTGCAGGTTTTCCCGTCGAAGTACGTGCAGCTTGTCTCTCCCGATTTCACTTTCCAGGTCTTCAGCAGGGGCGCTTGCCCATTCTCTCTCATCTCGACGACGAAATCCGCAAGGCCTGATATCGGGAGTTTCTCGAGATGCGGCTTGGCCGGATCTGGAACGTCGATCCAGAACACCGACCCAGAGGTGGAAATCAAGATGCGATGGTTTTCTATATCGACACGAATGACGGGACTGTAGAAACTCTTCTCCTCGGCGAGGCTTGGCTGAGTCGTCAGGTTGAGGAGGATGAAACTAAAGAAGA
>VBOM01000216.1 GCA_005877535.1 Nitrospirota bacterium
CCGGTCAAGGTGATGATAAACCGCCCGATACCGACATAGGGAGTGACAAACGCCTCGATGGCATCCACTGCCTGCTGATCAACTTTGCCGTCAAGATCGAGCGAGCGAATGGTAGCAACACCGCCCCACTCTCTATAGGGCTCACACCGGAGTGTTTCGTCATATAACTCGACTTGTTGAGACGCCTGGATAATGGCTGAAGGGCCTCGATCGGAGCCTGGCACATAGCTGGAGGTATGTTCGCAAGGCACAGGCAGGACATAGACACCCGCCTGATCAGGATGGCACCAGGGCTCCTCGAGCCCGAGAAAGTTCTGGTCGATACCTTCCCATCCGGCGGGAAGTGTCATGGGCGTATACTCACGCGGTAGGACTACCGACGCCGCTTCGGTATATTTTCTTCTGGAATGAACACGGCCAATGCGATCACTGTCGTCCAGCGATTGGGTTTTCCGATAGCGGACTGGGTGATGTTGAGGGTCCGAACGATCTTGCCGGCCATTTTGAAGACTTGTTCCCGTTCTTTCCAGGCGATGTTCGGATCGAACTCGACACCGAGTGTCGTGGCCAACATCTGCGCCGCCAAGTCTTCCGTATACTCACCCGTCTCTTCATCGGTATCGCCATGCGCATGGTGTTCGGACAGATACCCATAGGTTCGACGATCAGTCGGGATCGCCAACCCAATCGACGCGGAGGCCAGGCGATTCCTTTCATTCGTTTCCGACCGTGCCATCACACAGAATGTGATTTCACCAGGGTTCAATAATTTCTCGCCGCGCGCACGCGGGACAATTTTGCAATTCGGCGGATAAATCGACGACACCGTGACGAGGTTACAATAGGCGACGCCGGCGCTACGCAAGGCTTGCTCGAAAGAGGCCAGCTTTTCTTTGTGGACTCCAACGCCTCGCGTCAGAAACATCTGCGTAGGTACCATCGTTCCTTCTCCTTACTTCGTCCAACCAATCGGGTAACGGCCGCCTCGTTAACTGAAATGCACGTCCATGGTAAACCTCATATAGGCACAGGGCCGCTGTTGTACCAAGATTGGCTCAGCTTCGCAACATCCTGCGACAATTTTTTCTCTCGCATGCTTCGGAAAAACTATTTCAGTACAGGAGAACTTCGATGGCCTGCACGTCTGAGACAGGCCCCCTCTGGTCTGGCCCATATGGTTAGTTAATGCAACCAAACAGACTGCAGAGACCAAAGGGACAGAACAGGCTGGCGGATTTTTTCAGTATCCTGCTAAGTCCCGGCAGGTGGTTTCAGGTTCAACACCAGCATGCGGGGCTCGGTCATATCCTCGATCGCGGCCTGAACCCCTTCACGCCCGAGCCCGGAGTCCTTTACGCCACCATACGGCATGTGGTCGGCGCGAAACGTCGGAATCTCGTTTGCCAGCACAGCCCCAACTTCAAGGTGCCGAAAGGCATGAAAAATTTTGTTCACATCCTGCGTGAACACCCCAGCTTGGAGCCCATAGTCAGACTGGTTGAGTGCCACGATCGCTTAACTGAAGTGCCGGTAGGGAGTTGCGGTTACCACCGGCCCAAACAGCTCTTGACAAGAGACTTTCATCGTTGGCGTGACGTGCGAGAGCACAGTCGCCTCCATCACCGAGCCCATGCGTTTGCCCCCTAGAAGTACCCGCGCCCCTTGCGACACGGCTTCCCCGACCCACGCCTCCACACGATGGGTCGCTGCCGGATCGATCAGTGGTCCGACCACCGTCGAATCGTCGCTCGGGTCGCCGGCTTTCAGACGCGCGACTTGTAACAGGAGCTTCGTGGTGAAGAGGTCCGCGATGGAATGATGGACGAAGATTCGCTGAACGGAGATACAGGTCTGACCGGCATACCCGAACCCGCCGACTGCGCAGCGCTGTGCGGCCAACTCGAGATCGGCATCGGGCTCCACGATCACCCCCGCGTTCCCGCCAAGTTCCAACACCACCTTCTTCTTCCCACACTTGGCCTTCAGCATCCATCCCACGGCGGCGCTGCCGGTAAAGCTCAGGAGTTTGAAGCGGGGATCGACGACAAGCTGTTCTGCCATCTTGTTGTCGCAGGGCAGAATGTTGAGTGCGCCAGGAGGAAGTCCTGCTTCCACGGCCACTTCGCCCAAGAGCAGCGCGGTCAGAGGTGTCTGTGGAGCCGGCTTGATAAGAATGGAATTGCCAGCGGCCAGAGCCGGCGCGACCTTATGGGCCACAAGATTTAAGGGGAAATTGAAGGGAGTGATCCCGAGCACCGGACCGATCGGAACCCGACGGAGAATGCCGAGATGGGAATCCGTTCCCGGCGTCCAGTCGAGAGGGATCACCTCGCCAGGAATTCGTTTGGCTTCTTCAGCCGCGATGGTAAATGTCTGGACAGCCCGATTCACCTCACGCTTCGCGTCGGCAATCGGTTTGCCTGCTTCAGCCGTCATCAGGCGGGCAAATTCCTCTCGTCGGTCATAAAGCCCGCCCGCGATCTTTTGCAACACATGATAGCGGGCGTGGGACGGCAAAGCCCCCATCACGACAGCAGCATCGACCGTCGATTGAATCGCAGCCTCGGCATCGGCGGAACTCGCGTTCGACACCTCGGCGAGTAGCTGACCCGTAAACGGATTGATCACAGGGACAACGGTCTCCCCGTGTCGCCACATACCTCCAATCAAGAATGGACGTGGTTCCTGCACGAGAGCCGCCCCGCGGGTGGTGAATACTCAGTCGGCTGATTTAGCCGATGCCGCAGGAGCTGGCTCAAGATTGGCAGCCTGTTGGGCGATACCGGCCTTGGCAACCAAATCCTCTGTGCCCCAATCACGAATCGCCTCAAGGGTGAAGGCCTCATAGGTCGAGACACCGTGGCACGTCGGGCAATCCGGCATCGGCACCTTGCGATAGAAGACTTCTGACAAGCACGACATGCACATCCAATAGGGTGGTTCCCCGTCGCGTTGCGGAACTGACCAAAACGATTGTGTTGCAGACATAGGTAATCCTTAGTGAATGATGAATTGACTGTTCTCTGCCACCGCCGTTGACCCGTGAGGCTCGGTGGGTCCTCCCTGGGACCGTGGGGTAGTGGCCAACATGCGATCAATCTCCTCGGCAAACTCGCTGAACGGGACTGCGCCGGGAATCGCGATCGCCGGCTCTTTCTCAGTGGGCCCACCAGCCGTTCGCATCAGAATAAAACCTGGCGTGCCGTGAAATCCCCACCCGTTCGCCTCCTGACGATCCTGGAAAATGGATGCGAGATGTTGCCGCTCGTCGAAACACTTGGCAAACGCCGTCTGGTCCAAGCCAATCATCTTCGCGTAACCTTTGAACGATCCCGGGTCTAAGCGGCCTCGCTCGCTGAAGAGCCGATCGTGCATCGGCCAATATCGACCCTGGGCTCCGGCGCAGCGCGCCGCCACCGCAGCCTCAACACCGATCCCCTGGTCCGCTCGAGGATAGTCACGATAGACAAACCGTACTTTGCCCGTATCGATATATTTGGCCTGCAAGCGAGGCCAGGTCTCCTGAAAGAACTTCGCACAGTATCCACACGTGAAGTCAGAATACTCGATCAAGGTGATCGGTGCATCAGCGCTCCCTCTGATCCGTCCGTCGTCTGTGACCGACCCAGCACCAGCCTGAGTCAGCTGCACGAGCAACAGCAGCAGGACCGAGGCAACTGTGCGAAAGAGGTATACGCCCATCATGTGCGTGGTGTGCGCTTTTGTTTTAAGCGCTCCAGCAAGCCGACCATCAGGAGAGGCCAGACAACCGTGGCATCGCTCAACACTTCAGCAAAGCGCCCGCCTTCTTCCGGCGGGACAAACTTTCCCCACGAAATGCCTTCTTGATAGGTACAGCCGCTCAACCCGCCCCAATAAGCCGGTTCCGGACAGATGCGCACACCGTACCGGAATCGAGGTGGCTGTACATTGAGGCCGAGCCTCGTATTGCAGATCTCAATATAGGGGCCGACCTGTTGCGACCAATTGCGAGGCACTCCCCCGCCGATCGTAAAGATGCCACGCCGCTTGGCCGAGATGACATGGCTCGCATAACTGTTGAGATCGAGGTAGGGATTGAACGAAGGACAGGAGCGTTGAATCGCTCTCAGCACATCAAGATCACTGTCCCCTTTTACCTGTTCACGAACCCGAGCGAGTTCTCGACTCATGGCCCAGGTTCCAAGATCCAACCCCATCTCGGAATCGGTAAACGCAGGGATGAAGACTGGGACTTTTTTCAGATAGGCACTTTTGAGAATACCGGCTCCGTCATATTCTTCTGCGAGCGTCTTGCCAAGTTCACGGGTAAGGATTTCGGAGGAAATAGGCTGGTCCTGATCCATTCGCTTCATCGTTCGGGCGACCACATGCTCAACATAGTTGAGGTTGGACTCCATCTCCAGCGTGTCGTAGACCCGATTGTACCCCTTCTTGAACAGCTCTTCATCAGACATGGACGAATGGTGCCGATAGTGTGTTTTCCCAACCGACTCAGTCAGCCCATGGGCGATCAATGCACCAGTCGAGACGACACATTGCACCATTCCATGATCGATCATCGAACTGATGATCTTGCCCATCTTGGCAATGGTCATCGCCCCTGACAGCGTCAACACGACGAAGCAGTCTGGGTCTTCGATCATTGCCCAAAGCACTTCATAGGCTTCGCCCAAGCTGCGGCCCCCAAAGGCTGTCTTTCGCATAGCGGTCAGCAGGCCGTCGAAGGACCCGATCTGTTCCGGGTCGAGAGGCTCAAGGGCTTCGAGTCCGTCTTGCGCCCCATCGTGGAATTCACGAGCACCCATGGAGAGTCTACCTACCATAGAAGTGAAGGGAGAAATGGCGCATTCTTTATACACAACCGACGGTAGAGGCGTCAACGAAGTTGCACCCAGAGAAATCCCTCGACGCATCCTGGTTCGTGAGTACGCATGCCAGTTCACCGAATTATCACAATTGACGAGAGGAAGGCGGCGGAGCGCGATCAACCAGATCCTCAACGACCGAGACGTGGATTAAAAAGACCTCCATGATGTACGCACTCAAATGCGCGGCCCGCCTCACTGGATGTGACCGTAAGAAGATCTACCGAGATGGGCTATCCCTGTGCCATGCTCAATTCAATGGCTGTGGGCCTCGGGGGGAATAATGGAGGAAGACAATCTTGAAATGGTTTTACTTTAGAGCGCAGTCGCGTAAGCCACACGCGAGGTGGGAGCGAGCTTGGGTTGGTGGCCCCAACGGGATTTTCACGGAAG
>VBOM01000217.1 GCA_005877535.1 Nitrospirota bacterium
CTTGCTTGGCGGCCATCTTTCGAAGCTGACTCAACAGCCGTGGCGAGAGGCGAATGGCGATCAACTGCTTCGCCATACCGCTTGCCGGTCTGCCGACCCGACGAGCGCGCCGGAGTTCTTCCTCTGTGGATTCCGGGATGTCCGAGAAATCAATCTGTGAGTCGGGTATAGGATTCACGTTCCCGCCGGCTCGCCGGCCGCGCACTGATGATCCGGATCGTTTCCTTTTCATGTTCTGTCCTCCGCATCGTATACACCATTAGTAACAGCCGCTTGCTCACGGATAGGCCGAGTCGTTTGAACCGCCGTTCCTGGCGCGAATGTGTAACATCGTGCCAGTCGAGAGCGTTGGAATCTCCGAAGACCATCGCCGCCTCCTCAAACGGGACGCCATGTTTTTCGAAGTTGGCAATGGCCTTCGAAATGTCCCACGTAAACACATTATCGTATATACACTAATTACCCGGAGGTCGCAAGACTGAGGGCGCGGAAGGATGGTCTGGTCTGTGAGGCAGAGGGCGAGAAGAGCGCGACGAGCGGGACTGGCGGGATGGGTGAGCCGGGTGAGGGTTGGACCTCCGAAGTTCGAGGTTTTCGGAGCTTTGAACCCCGAACGCCGAACCTCTTATCGCGCCTTTCCCGCCTGTCTCGCGCTTCACTCGCCAGGAGCTGTGGAGGTGCCATGCATATTCACCGCACCATGCGATGTCCCTGCTATTTCCCTAGCGGAATCTCGATCACCAGACCGCCCATAACGTCATCCATCTTAAAATCTTTCTTGGGGCTGCGCGGATGGGTATTGTGACAGCCGACACAGGATTGGATGACGGCGCGATCCGCGTAGATGGCCTTGAAATAGGTCTGATCGCCGATCTTAACCGTACTGGTAGCAGATCGTTCTGGATGTTCACGCACAGCTTCTAGCCCTTGCTTTTCCTGCTCACCGTCCGGGCCATTGTGAGGATTGATCGGCCACAGACTGATCAACCGGTAGCGGACCTTCGTTCCAGTTTTCGCGGACAGGTCGCTCGCTTCTGCGAGGAACTGAGCTGGTAACGGCATGGTCTTCTTCTCCGTGCGCCAATTCTCCGAAGCCGGGTATCCTCCCTGCTTCTGCATGCGCTCGACGACATGAATGGTGTAGAAGGTGCGGTCGGCTTCAATGACGGCATGGATGTAATCGGTGACCGTTTCCGGGGGAATACCTGGCAGGTCTGCTGCGCGCCCCACTATCGTGAACGAGGAAAGTACCAGTACCGGCACCACCATCAGGCTGACTGTCCATCGCATGATTGCATCTCCTTGTTCGACGTCGGACCAGTCTCGCGATTGTCAGCTTAGTCCGAATCGAATGAAGAGGCAATCGGATCGGCGGCCTCTGCCCTTCGATTGCAATTGAGCCTTGCGCTGCAGTAGCGTGGCCTGAACGTCTTAGCCCTGATTATTTGTGAGTGCCGTCGCGAGGCGTTCGAGACCGAAGCCCGCCTGAGCTTCTCGCAAGTAAGACCGACGCAGGCGAACGTTCAGTCCGTCGAGGAGTCCGAACGAGAAAAACCCCGCCGGGCGAGAGGATCGGACGAGGCAATCATGAATAGTCCTGGCTAGTGAGGGCGATTCGTCTATGGTGACTGAGTTTGTCGTGACGGCAGGCGAGCTGCCAAAACGTCTGGACATCTTTCTGGTCAATCGTGAGCCCAAGTTATCCCGGTCAGCCTTGCAACGGTTGATTGGGCAAGGGCGTGTGCGAATCAATGGTCAGGCCGTCAAGCCCAGTCAAAAGATTAGACCTGGCGACAGGATCGCCTTTGATATTCCGAAAGCGGAACCGCTGGAACTTAAGGGCGAGTCGATTCCACTTGAGATTCTCTACGAGGACGACCTGTTGCTGCTCTTAAACAAGCCGGCAGGCTTGGTCGTCCACCCTGCGCCGGGCCATTGGGTCGGGACGTTGGTGAATGCCCTCCTCCACCATTTTCAGACCTCCGGCGGCACTGTGTCGACGATTGGTGGGAAAGAACGGCCAGGGCTGGTTCATCGGCTGGACAAGGATACCTCCGGCGTGATGGTGATCGCCAAGACGGACGAGGCCCATCGTGCTCTGTCGGCTCAATTCAAACAGCACACGATCACGCGGGTGTACGAGGCTCTTATCTCAGGCCTGCCGAAAAAAGGCCATGGGTTGATCGAGCTGGCGATTGGCCGTGACAGGAAGGAACGGAAAAAGTTCTCTGCCCACACGGCGCGACCCAAGGAATCCGTGACGGAATATAAGGTCGACCATCGCTTCGGCAAACTGGCCGCCCATGTGCTCTTGTACCCACGCACAGGCCGGACTCACCAGCTTCGCGTCCATCTGGCATCCCTGGGTCATCCGATTCTGGGAGATCAGACCTATGGCGGAAAGAAGGTCTGCACGGTAGAAGGCGTCGAGATCCCCCGCGTGATGTTGCATGCGAGGACCCTGGGTTTCCATCACCCCTCGACCGGTGAGTTTCGGGAGTATATCGAGCCCTTGCCATCCGACATGGAGCAGGTGGTTCAGGCCCTCGATGGTCTTATTCCTCTTCACGGTGCCAGAAAATCTTGACAGGCTTCTCAACCTGGCATAAGCCATGCTGCCTTGAAGGATGAGTTCATGCAGACTGCCGATGTGCTGGACGCGATGGGTGGACTGGTTGCTCAGCTGAAGATGTATGCGGCCAAATTGCCGCCGATTGTGCATCTGTCGGCGGTGCCGACCGGTGTGAAGCCCAAGTGTGAAGCGGTCGAGGAGTATGAGGAGATCGTCTCCCGGTTCCGGAGCCAGAGCGCCGGGACTCCCTATAAATGCCTGAACGAATTATTTGTGGAATCACTGGAAGCCTTCGAGGTTGGTCGATTGCTCGGTTCCGTCCAGCCGCTCCTTTCAGCGCTCGATCAACTGGAGCTGATGCAGCGAGATAAAGAAATCGACTTCGGACGGAACGATGAGAAGCGCACAGGTGAGTATCGATCCGCCCTGAACAAGATTCTTCCCGGCAACAAGCCTGAGCTGGACGGCGCAGGAAGGGGGATGTGAACAGGAAATGTTCAATGTTGAATGAGGAATGAGGAATTACAGATTCAACATTAACCATTCCGCATTGAACATTCCGCGAAGCGGCTAATGTCCCATCTTTGGGCCGGCGGCGTTTTCACCTTGTGATACAAGCTTGAAGCGAACCATCGATCCGCATTGAGGACACTTTCCGCGGATGGTATCCTCATCCAGCCGTTCGTACTGGTCTTCTTTCAGCCACATCAGCTGCGCGCACATAGGGCAGGTTCGGACTTGCGTTGTCATGATGTTCCTCGTACACTCCGCGTGATTTTGGTAACTGTAACTGGGAGATAATCTAGTACAAGATGCCCTCAAGCCTCAAGCCCGCCATCACCTTCGCCGAGAAGAAGGACCTCGATCCAGCCAAGCTCGTTCGCCTCTACCAGCAAGCGCCTTGGGCCAAAGGACGGACCCTCGAGGACGCACGTGAGATGTTGCGCCACACTGATGTGGCCGTCACGGCCTGGGACTGTGACCTGCTGATCGGATTTGGACGGGTATTAACGGACTATGTCTATCGAGCGACCATCTGGGATGTGATCGTCGATAAGGCCTACCAGGGCCAGGGCATCGGCGCCGATATCGTCCAGCGCATCTTGAACCACCCCCGCCTCAAAAACGTCGAACTCTTCTGGCTCTGTACCCGCATGCCGGGCTTTTACGACAAACTTGGTTTCAGTTCAAAGGAACAGACCGGGATGGTCTGGAGCCGATCCAAACAAGGTCGCCTGGAATAGCCTAGTTTCTTCGAGGGTGAGACCCGTTGTTAGCCTTTCTGGCGTGGAACTCCCGGAGGCGGGAGTTCCACGCCACTACATCTACCTCGAATATTCAGACATTAAAAGAAGAGTTTGGCACCGAAGAGAAAGCCGAAGGACGAGGCGTTCCAATCGTTCACGCGGGCCCCGTCGATCGTGGCGTGACCATCGTTGCGCTTGTAGGCCATTTCTGTGTTCAGTGCGAACTGTTTGGCGAGCATGTAGTCGGCGCCCCAGCCGAGTCGCCAGGCGAAGGTGTTGCTGGGTGAAATGGTCGTTCCGCTAATCGCACTGCTTTCCCCAAAGCTGTTGACGTTTACGCCGAAGCTCATGTTCGCGTAAGGAATGACCGGGCCGAACTTGACCGGGCGAACTTCCATCGTCGGCAGCACCGACACAGTATCCTGGTGACCGAAGTCAGTATTTGATCTCTCGGCACTCATGCTATGCCGTTCCCACTCTAGCATCATTCCGACCAAGAGCCACTTGTTGAGGCTATACATGGCTTGAAAGTTCACGAGGGAACCGATGCCCGTGGAACTTGGAAATTGGTTCGTGAGTGATTGCGTCAATGGCGCAAACCCTGCCCGCATACCGAGCACGACTTTGCCTGGCTCTATTCCGCCCTGTTCCATCTTCCATATTTCCGCCTTTGCTTGGCTGCCTAGGACAAACGCGCTTAACACGATGAATACCACCACACTCCAACGAGCCAACACGACACCCATAATAAATCCTCCGTGATGTAATGATGTAAATAGGCTACAGACACAGGTCCTTCCGCACTAGCAACGCAAGTGTAGTACCCTGATTTCCGACGACTCGATTGTAGTCTGGTGAACGGAATTGCTCAATAGAAACCAAAGCGTAAGCCTATCAAATTTACCGGGCGATTCAGGGGCTGTCATAGTGCCGTTCCGGTTGGGGGATAATGACTCATTGCCGAC
>VBOM01000218.1 GCA_005877535.1 Nitrospirota bacterium
GATGTCCATCTGATCGTCGAACACCACCGTAATCAGCGACAATCCTACCTTGGTGAGCGAGCGTAGTTCTGTCAGATGCGGAACCCCGGTGACTTGTTGCTCGATGGGAAACGTCACCAGCCGTTCGACTTCTTCAGGGGACAAGCCCGGCGCTTTCGTGACGACTTGTACGATCACACTCGTCACATCGGGAAACGCGTCGATCGGAATCGTGCGGAAGGAATAGAGCCCTACAAGGGCAAGAAGGCCGGCGAACGTGAGGATCAGTAAAGGGCGGCGAAGAGAAAACGCAAGGAGTGTGTCGACCATGCTTAGTCTTTGGGCTTCAACAGCTCAGATTTCAAGATAAAGGCGCCTTCCCTGACAACTGGCTCCCCTTCTCGCACCCCTTCGAGAACCTCAGCGAAGGTCCCGTTCTTGTCGCCCAATCTGATCGTCCGTGCTTCAAAGACGCCGGTTTTCTGCTGCACAAACACGAAGCTGCGATTCCGATCATGCTGCACAGCTGCTTCGGGAACGACCAGGACATCCGGGGCAGGTTCGGACAAGACACGGATCGTTGCGAACATTTCCGGCTTCAGACGACCGGTGGGATTCGCCAAGGTGAGGCGCACCTGCATGGTCCTCGTAGCAGTGTCTAGGACGTCGCCGACATACGAGACAGTCCCCTGGAACACTTCGTCAGGATACGCAGCGACATGGACCTCGACCGGCTGATTCGGAACGGTGGTCGCGCTCTGCACGTAGGAGATATCTTTTTCCGATACATTGCCCACCACCCAGACCGTCGAGAGATCGGCAACCACAAATAGTTTTCGGTTGGTTTCGACTACCTCGCCTTTGGTGAGATTTCTCGCGATCACCCGGCCGGCAAAGGGCGCCACAATTGGAACATGCGAGCGGATCGTTTGGGTCCGTTCCAGAGTTCTGATTTCCTTGTCGTCCATGCCTAACAACCGGAGTCCTTCGCGCGCCTCCTGAGCCTCGGCACGGATACTGATCATCTCTCCTTCGCGGCGCTGCGCCTCCGCCTGGCCGATGACTTTCTCTTTGAACAGAAACTGCGCCCGCTGATAGGACTGCTCCGCCACGTGTCGCCGCGCACGGGCCTTCAAGTATGCAGACTGGGCTAGTCCGAGCTCACTGCTATGAAGCACCGCCAACAGCTGATTGGGCGTGACTGCCTGTCCCAATTCAGCATGTACCTCGGCCACCCGTCCACGCACGAGGGTCGTGATATTCGCCAATGCGTGTTCGTTCGGACGTATGACGCCGGGAAAGGTGCGGTTGGTACGAAATGCCGTTCTTCCGACCGGCTCCACCGTCACACCGGACCGGGTGACTTCTTCTGGCTGGAGCCGAACAAGACGTGCCTCGTCCGATGAACGTTTCGGTCCGCTCTCAGCCGCAGGGGCAGGCGCACGGTCACAGCCCGTAGAGGACACCAACAGCAACAACAGCATGCCGAAGAAGACCCTGCACGTCACGCTCAGACGGCTTCGCGGGCGCGCATGACGCTCGCATCGATTTGTACATCGGTCAGGAAAAATGACCATGCCGCTCATCTGTCCTTTTCGCAATTAGCAGGATGCTGAAAAAGTCGCTCTGCTCACCCGCCCAACCCTGGTGCGCCAAGACGCACCTTTCACCAAGCTTCGTTCTCGGTTCTCTCAGCGGCTCAACGTACCGAAGCGTATGCCTCGACTCTTCGCTCGCTGCGGCCTTGCTGGACAGACTTTTTGAGCATCCTGCTGACTATTCGGGCACTATCACCCTACGTATTATCACAACAGCGTGTCGTGCAAAAACCGAGTTTTCCCGCAAACTGTTAGAGTGGACCGCCCACGGCACGCTCAAACCGGGTGAGCGCCAGGGAGAGTTCGAAGCGCGCCAGATTGTAATCCACAGTGATCTGGCGTTGGACCCTTTGGGCATCGAGAACATCCAGGAGGCTGGAGGCGCCCTGTCGGAAGCTCAATTGGGCGATACGAAGCGCTTCTTGCGCTTGTTTTAAGAGCCCTTCCTCGTAGACGAGGATCTGTTCTTGCGCCGTTTCCGCTTCTCGAGCGTGCTGGTTGATGGCACGGGCAAGGTCATTCCTGGCACGAATCAGCTCCGCCTCTTCTTTGCGTTGAGTACCAAGCGCTGTCGCGATGTGCCCTTGCTGCCGATACCATAGGGGCGTCGGCAGACTCACGCCCGCCACCACCGCCTCGCGGCCTACCTCTCTGGCATACCCGCCAAACAGGGTCACGTTCGGCACACGGCCTTGCCGCTCCTTGTCGACGGTAAATTCAGCCTGCTCCACCAGTTTTCCTTGACGTTTGAGGATGGGATGTTGCGACAGGTCCCTCGCCGCCATCTGCTCCGGATCCAGACGATCCCTGAGTGACCGGAAATCTCCCTCTACCTTGTACCGAGGCCCCAAGGCTCCTGCCGTCAAGGTGTCCAATCCGACGAGTTTCACGCGCACGGCATTCTTGGCTTTCGTCATCTCCTGCTTGGCTTTGAGCACCTCCACATCCGCCTTCACCGCTTCGAATTGAGGGCCTTCGCCGGATCGGACGCGGGCTCTTACAATGCGCGCCACTTCCTGAACAATCTCCAAATTCTGCTGAAGAAGGTCTACCGTCCGTTCTGCCAGCAGCAGTTCGTAGAATGCCTGCTTCACCTCCGCAATGAGGTTGAGCTTGGTTTCTTCGAGGCCGACCGTCGCGCCGGCCAGACCGGAGGCTGCCGAGTCCTGCCGGGCCGCTCGCATGCCCGGCCATTCCACCGGCTGATACACCGTCACGCCATACTCGTACAAACGCACCCCGTTGCTGGGGTCTCGAATCGCGGCATTCGCCGTCTGGGCGCCAATCGTGGGGTTGGGATAAGCGCCGGCTTCGGTCCGTCTGCCCTCATTCTGTTCGATCACGCTCTGGGCGCCCAGAATCGCCGGGTTCCGTTCCAGCGCCAAATCAATGATGCGGTCGAGGTCGAACGTGGGCATCTGTTCTTTCACCTGGGCGTAGGACGGCATCAGCATCCCACTCGTCCCCGTCACCATCACGGTCATCAATACGGTCATCAATATGACACATTTCCATAGCCGAGCCGGCATGTGCTGCCTCCTTCGGAGTCACGATTAGGCTGTTCGCTCGAAATCAAAGACGAAACAGATCGTCGACGCTGCGCTAACTGTGTGCGGTCGGAGGATGTAACAGTCGGGAGACCAGGAGGGTGGACGGAGGAATTTCGTTCATCGAGGCATGCGAACTGCTTGATTCGCAATCTGACACACTCACTCGAGAAACAACGCAGTCCCCCGGCGTTTCTTGCGGCGAATCGTCCTCGGAATCGGTCGCCGTCCCGGCGTCACTGAACTCGCAGGCTTGCTCACTCCCAGTATTGCCGGTCGAACCACACATGAGATCAAAAGACCATCTGATCTGCGCGACCGGGAATACAGTGGATAGAAGCAGCGCAAAGACAAGGACGGGAAAAAATGAACGGATGGTTGCCACAATACCTTCTATCAGCACGAGGCTGCCAAAAAGTTCGTTGAAATGTTTTGAGCGGCTCCCATGGCAGCTGTGGCGTAGTCGAAACACTCAGGGCCATAGTACGCCTCTCTCAGCCTCGGTTACAAGAAAAACCGTCCGGAACTCCCCGCTGGTTCTGGCTCTTATCGAACAACGAGCACGGCACAGTTCGCATGCTGCACCACCCGCGTCGAAACGCTCCCGAGGAGAAATCGGGCGATGGCGCCCAGCCCTTTGGCCCCCATCACGATCAGATCTGCATGCTGTTTGGAAGCCACCTTCATGATCTCTTGAGCAGGCTTCCCAAGCTGACACAGAGGTTCGGCCGTAAATCCTTCCTTGACCAGCTTCCGCACATTCTGTTCTACCAACCTATGGCCTGCCTCTTTCAGCCCCGGGTACTTGACGATGGGCATGACATGGATCACGCTCACATGAATCGGCACCAGCCCGCCATTGCCGGTCGAACGATCCGGCTGAAACTTGCTCAGCACAAACGCCAGTGCTTTGGCCGATGCGTCCGATCCATCGGTCGCCAAGATGATCCGCCGCAACGGCACCGCCTGGCCCTTGATGACGAGCACCGGACAGGTCGCATGATGGATGAGATTCGTCGACACGCTACCGAGCATGAACCGGTCGAGGGCGTCGAGGCCCTGACTGCCTACCACCAGGAGCCCGTCCCGCTTCGGCGCACGTTTCAAGATTACCGGTGCGACCGCTCCTTGTTCCTTGCAAGCCGTGCCCGTGAGCTTCAGCGATGCCAACTGTTGCTTAGCCTCCTTGAGAACTTTAACCGAACGCGCTTCCATCCGCTGTATTTCTTCCTGGATATACCGCTCGTTGCCGGCCATCACCGGCTGCGCCAGAAACGGCGCCCGGAGCGCGGCGATATCCAGCACATACAGCGCCGTCACCAGCGGCGGCTCGACGAACGGCAGTTTGGCCACCCAGTTCAGCCCCCATTGCCCATACTTCGATCCATCCGTCGCCACGAGCACATTCATGTCGCGTCTTCTTTCGATAGAGTTCCCCTCGCGCTCGAACCGACAGGCTGAAACCGGCTGCGAAATGCCTCCGTAGACAGCCCCACAAGGGCCGCGCAGCGGCTCAGTGTCACCGGATCCTTGAAGTCCTCCTCGGACAGCCTGATCATGTACTGGCGCGCAATCTGGTACGACTGTGCTGCGATATCCACCATTCGCACTTTCGCCCGGCCGCTGACGGGATCCACCATCTGCTTGAAAGGAATCGGCGTAAACCGGCCATTTTGAATCGACACCATAGCCGCCGTGCCTCCATCGAGAAGGAACTGCGCCGCACAAAAGCCGAGATCGCGTGTGTATTCCATATCGAACGGAATCGGGTCCGCACAACGTAATTCATACCCTACATTCTTGGCGACGATTGATGTGGCAAGTCCCAAGGCTTTCATGCCCTTCGTCACTTCACGCCTGAGCACATCGCCGATATCCACGTCTGCTAGTCGCAGGTGGCCATGTTCATCCCGTTCGACATGGTCCAATCCCCCCAGGTCTCGCGGGTCAAGAATCTCGATCAGCCCTTCCGCCAACACGACCACCCCGTCGGAGCGCCCTCCACTAAGCCGCTTGATCATCGTCCCGATCACGAGATCCAACACACGCTGGAGTCTCACAGGCCGCTCCCCAAATTCCTCGGGAATGACGGTGAGCGTGGCGCCGGCTGCCTTGCCGATTCCGAGCGCCAAATGGCCGGCTTTGCGCCCCATCGTCACAACAAAGTACCAGCGCGACGCGGTACGGGCGTCCACCATGAGATTCTTGACGATCTCGACGGCGAAATGCCGGGCCGTTTGAAAGCCGAATGTCGGAATGCCATAAGGAAGATCGAGGTCATTGTCGATGGTCTTCGGCACATGCACAATTTGCATGAGCCCGGCCGCCTGTTCTTCCAGTTTGAGCGATGAGAAGGCGGTATCGTCTCCCCCGATGGTCACCAGACGCGTGATGCCCAGCCTCATCAAGGAGGACAGGACGTTGGAGAGAGACTCGGCCTCCCTCGTCGGATTCGCCCGAGAGGTGCCCAGATATGACCCACCTCGGAAGTGAATGCGACTCACCTCTTCGATCGAGAGGGACCTGACCTGGCTCACACTGCCTTCCATGAGCCATTTGAATCCGTCGAGGATGCCGACCACGTCGCAATCGCCGAGGATGCTGCGGATCGTGACCGCACTAATCACGCTGTTGATCCCAGGGGCCGGCCCACCCCCGACTAAGATACCGACGATCGTGCGAGGAGAATTCATGATGTGAGGACTCCTGTGATGCTAATCCGAATATCCCAAATCCACCGACCAATAGACGAACGCGACGAGGACGGTCCCGACGAGAACGTTGCCGAGCGCATCAGTGACTGAGAGTGGTGCCGAGGTCCCCGCAGCAAGCGCCACGCCGATCTGGAGAAGGTACATGTTGGCGCCGGAATGTTCAAACCCGCAGGCGCCGAACGCGGTGATCGGGAAGGAAGACGGTGACGAGAATCTTATAGGTCACACTCCGCGCTCCCATGCACGACCAGACTGCCAGACAGTCTGGCACGTTGCAGAGGACGCCGCGCGCAAGGGCCGAGACCGGATCGAGCGCGATCTTGCTGCGCGCGACTTGGACCATCGCCTCCACGACGGCGCCGTTGCTCACGATGTGCATGCCGGCCAGCCATACTAAAACCGTTGTCCCAATCGCTCCAACCAAGTTGCCGAGATACATCCGTTCCCAGTTCCTCATGACTTGTTGCGTCGTCACCCGACCGGAAGCCCGGGCCATGCCGATCAGGTTATAGCCGGTAAAGAGTTCCACTATACTGTCGCATCGGACGGGACTGCCAGCAAGCCGAGCCGATTGAATGCCGCAATCGTGCCAGTGTCAATCACATGGAGCATGACAAGTTCCAACTTCGACGCACGGGCCAGTTGTACGGCTGTCTTGAAGGCTGCATCAGAACAGGGCGAGAAATCAACCGGAACGAGGATCTTGTGAAACAAACCGATCATGATGTAAATCCTTTGGTTCAACCTGCCGACACCCGTTACTCAGCAAGGGCAATGCCACTACAGGGAAACTAAGAGCCGGCAGGTGATGGCCTATTGAACCAGTGGCTCTGGTACGATCATCTTGCCATCGGCTCTTCGTCTTCAGAAAGGGGAAACCTGCTGCAGCCACATTCTCTACGCTGTAGCAGAAGCGACAGAATACTTCTAGTTTTGAGCATTGAGTCCAGAGGGAAAATTCACGAGCCGACACTGAAGCAGGAATTCGCACTGGCCTTTTTTCTTCCACTGGCTGTATATGGCTTATGCGGTCTGGACGCAAACGGAAACGATTCTGGTTCGGGTGCTGGTCTATG
>VBOM01000219.1 GCA_005877535.1 Nitrospirota bacterium
TGAAAGTCTCGGGGTTAGCCGTGCTGATCGGTGTGATCGAATCGATGTTTGCGAAGCTGCGTTTATTCAGAGTGACGGACTTGCTGGGGGTCGCCTTTATCCTGGCGCTGCTTGGGTTGGTCTTCTTCTACGTCTTGCGAGGATAACGTGTCGCTATTGACTCAGCACCTCGGATCTCAGTTAGTAGATTTGGGCTCGGCGCTGTTGCTGCTGACATGCTTTGCGATTGTGGCGCAGCGGCGGCTCTCTGCCTGTGTCGATTTGTTCGCCCTCCAGTCGGTCTTCCTGGCCCTGACAGCAGCCCTTGTCGCGTTTCTCACGGGTATTCATCACATTTACATCGCCGCCGCTCTCACCATCGTCATCAAGGTCGTGGTCATCCCGCGGATTCTGAAGCGAGTGATCGAGCGGTTGAATGTAACACGTGAACTCCAAATGAACGTGAACGTGCCGACTGGGTTGTTGGTCTGTGGCGGGCTCGTGATCCTGGCGTTCTTCATCACCCAGCCCATCATCCCCCTGGGGTTTCTGCTGACGCGCGATTCGCTGGCGATTGCACTGGCGATCATCTTAATCGGGTTTTTTACGATGATCGCGCGCAAGAAGGCGGTGACGCAGGTGATCGGATTTCTGGTCATGGAAAACGGCCTGTTTCTGGGGGCAGCAGCGGCCGCGTATGGGATGCCATTGATCGTGGAGTTAGGCGTCTTCTTCGATGTCTTAGTGGGTGCGCTGATCATCGGCATCTATAGCCACAGGCTGCAGGACACCTTCGATAGCGTGGATACGAGCAAGCTCACGACCCTGAAGGAATAGCATCAGATGTCCTGGCCCCTGGTCCTTTTAGTCACAGCTCCGGTGATAGCGGGACTCGGAAGCCTGCTCGTGCGACAGCGGCGCGTCATCGAAGTCCTTCAGTGTGCAAAGGTTGGGGCTATGCTGGCAGCTGCCGCGCTGGTTGCGGGACAAGTTATCGCTGCCGGCGAAGTATCTGTGGAAGGCTTTTTACGGACGGATGCGCTGAGCGCATGGCTTGATTTGATCATTGGCTTTGTGGGGTCTACCGGGACCCTGTATGCCGTTGGGTACATGGGCGAAGAAATGGATCGCACGCATCTGTCATCGAGACGCTACAGTCAGTTTTTTTGCCTGTTCGACCTATACCTCGCCGCGATGCTCTTGGCAGTCAATTTAGAAAACATCGCCATCATGTGGATCGCGATCGAAGGCTCCACCCTTTCGGCGGCGCTGTTGATCGGATTTGACCGGAGCAAGGCGGCGCTGGAGGCCGGCTGGAAATATATAATCCTGAGCTCGGTCGGCATTTCGCTCGCGTTGTTCGGCACCATCCTCGTGTATTACTCTTCGGAGCATGTCTTGGGCGTGTCGAATGAGGCACTGCGTTGGTCTCAACTCTATCGGGTAGCCGAGGGATTGGATCCCGGTGCGATCAAAGTGGCCTTCATTTTTTCGTTGATCGGCTACGGAACGAAAGCGGGGATCGCGCCGATGCACACCTGGCTGCCCGATGCACATGCCGAAGCCCCCACACCGGTCAGTGCGATGTTGTCGGCGAATATGCTCACGCTCGCCGTCTACGCGATCTTGAGATTCAAGGCCGTGACGGATAGAACCGTTGGACCAGAATTTTCCGGCAAGCTGATCATTGGATTGGCGCTGCTGTCGCTCGCTGTCTCGGCGACCTTCATTCTGGTCCAGCGGGACTATAAACGGCTGTTCGCCTACTCTAGCATCGAACACATCGGGATCGCGTTGTTGGGGTTCGGCATCGGCGGCCTCGGAGTTTTTGCGGGCGCGTGGCATTTGATGAACCATGCCCTCGCCAAGTCCACGGCTTTCTACGGCGCCGGTCTCGTGTTTCTCCGGTACAATCACAAATCGCTCGATCGCGTGACGGGCCTGCTGAGCCAGATGCCGATCGCAGGGACCGCTATCCTCGTAGCCGGCGTCGCTCTGGCGGGGATGCCGCCCTTCGGACTCTTTACCAGCGAAGTGTTGATCGCCATCGGAGCCTACCGCGCCAAGCCGGAAGTGACCTACGTGTTTCTATCTCTGCTTACACTCGCCTTTGTGACCTTGCTCTATCAGGTGTTACGAATGACGTTTGGAGCACCGGGGGAGGCAGGTACGGCCTTAGGCAGACAGTGCCGCATCTTTACGAGCGCCGCTGTCGGAATCAACATCCTCTTGCTGGGAACCATCGGCCTCCACGTTCCACCTGGTCTGGAGGCGTTGCTGGCATCCATCATGAAGATCTTCGGCGGCGGGATGGAGGCGCCTCGATGAATTCGATCGTCGCGCCTGTGGTGGTCTTTCTCGGCGCACCGCTGCTGGCTGTCGTGCTGAGCTTGGCGACCACGCATGCCCGTCTGTTGCATGGGTTGAATCTCGCCACGATGACCGGCCTGGTCGTATCCGAGATAGCCCTCATCCAGCAGGTGCTGGCTCACGGACCCCAGACCGCGCTCTGGGGGTTGGTCTATATCGATGCGCTCTCTGCCTTCATTCTGTTCATCGTGACGTTTATCGGATTGGCCTGCTCGTTATATACGTGGACGTACCTCGATGATTACATGGCTCGGGGGATGATTACGCCAAGGCGTCTGAGCCAGTTCTTTGTTCTGTTTCACGGCTTCCTGTTGGCCATGATCGTGGCAACGATGGCGAACAGCCTTGGTGTGCTGTGGGTCGCCATTGAGGGAACGACGCTTGCCACGACGTTTCTGATTGCGTTCTTTCGAAAACGCGAAGGTTTGGAAGCGGGATGGAAATACCTGATTCTCTGCTCGGTCGGCATTGCCTTGGCACTGTTCGGCACAGTGTTGACTTATTATTCGTCGGTCCGGGTCCTGGGAGATGAGAGCAGCGCGTTGAATGTGACCAAACTCCTGGAAGTGGCAGGCCAATTGGATCCGCATGTGCTCAAACTTGCCTTCATCTTCCTCTTCGTCGGATACGGGACTAAGATAGGACTAGCACCCATGCATGCCTGGGTGCCGGAGGCCTATAGCGAGGCGCCGGCCCCGGTCACGGCGATGCTGGCCGGAGTATTGGAAACCGTAGCCGTATATGCAGTGCTCCGCAGTAAGGCCATCATGGACCAGGCACTCCCGCCGGCCTTCACGGGCAATTTGCTGATGCTGTTCGGACTCATCTCGTTTGCGGTGGCTGCGCTCTTCATCCTCATCCAGCGCGACTACAAACGGTTGTTCGCCTACTCCAGTGTGGAACACATGGGGTTTGTGATGGTGGGGTTCGGGGTAGGGGGGCCGATTGGAACGTTCGGTGGACTGTTCCATTTGCTCAACCATGCGCTGGCGAAGGCACTGGCATTTTTCGCGGCGGGGAACGTGCATCGCCGGTATGCCACTCGTGAAATCAGCGAGGTGCAGGGACTGGCGAACATTCAACCGATTACGGCGGTGGCGATGCTCGTCGCAGGATTGGCCTTGGTCGGGATGCCGCCGTTTTCGATGTTTGTCAGCGAGGTCATGGTCGTATCCGCGCTGGCCACTCAAAGTTTTGCCTCTGACACGTTGCATTTGGGAAGATTCCTTACGATCATCATTGCCCACGATGTGCGCAGTCTCGCGATTGTCACGCTGTTCCTCCTGTTTGCGGTGGCCCTGTTCGGGGGCTTCACCTATCGCATGGTCTCGATGGTGTGGGGCGCCGCGCCGGATGGCGTCAGACGCGGTGAGCCGTGGGATGTGGGACATGTGCCGCTGATCCTGACTGGTGCCGCATTGGTGGGGTTTGGTCTGGCGCTTCCGGAACCAGTGAAAGGGCTCATGGATCGGGCAGTCGCCATCTTAATGGTGAGGTAAGAATATGGCTGATGCGCAAACAGCGGTGACTCGATTGAAGGAGGCCTATGGAGCATCCGTCGTGGAGATGACCTCGATCAATGGGACGCCGAGGCTGCGGGTTAAGAAAGATGAACTGCCACAAGTGGCGCATTATCTCCACACGCATCCGAATTTGCGCGGAGCATTGTCACTCCTCTGGGCCGTGGACCATAGGCCCCGTGAATCTCGTTACGAGATCTGCTACCTCTTCACGCTGGCGGAGTGCAAGGACTGGCTGTTGCTCTGCATGGATCTGCAGGGCGATGACCGTCTGTTCGGATCCATCACGCCTCATATCCACGCAGCGCAATGGTATGAGCGAGAGATCCGGGACATGTTCGGTCTAATCCCTGTCGGCCATCCCGACATGCACAGGCTTGTCCGCCATGAACATTGGCCCAAAGGATCCCATCCACTCAAAAAAGACTTCCAATGGGACACTGTCTTGGAGAGGACTCAAGGGCAGTACGAGTTCAGACAGATTGAAGGCGAAGGGGTCTTCGAGGTTCCCGTTGGACCGATCCACGCTGGCATCATCGAGCCGGGCCATTTCCGGTTCTCGGTCGCCGGCGAGCCCATCATGCAGCTCGAGATCCACCATTTTTGGAAGCACCGAGGCGTGGAGAAGCTCTTTGAGCGGCAGCAGCTCACGGAATCTGTGCCACTCGCCGAGCGGGTGTCCGGCGATACGACGGTTGGCCACAGTCTCGCATACTGCCAAGCGGTCGAAATACTGATGGATGCTGAGGTGCCGCGCCGCGCCCGTTACCTTCGGAGTCTTTTTCTAGAACTGGAACGCTTACACAATCATCTGGGCGACGTCGGTGCAATTTGCAACGACACGGCCTACGCTCTGCCCCATGCGCATTGTGGACGGATGAAAGAGCAGATCATGCAGCTTAATGACCGGCTGACGGGATCGCGGTTTCTGCGAGGGGTGAATTGCGTCGGCGGTGTCGGCATTGATCTGACCCGCGAGCAACTGACCCAGATCGTCGAAGAATTGACGCAGTGATAGGGGTAGTGGGCCGTGCATCAGGCGTCGATCAAGATATTCGGCGTGACCATCCTTTCGCCGCCTATGGCGAATTGCCGCCCCAAACGGTGCTGTATCGGTACGGAGACGTCCGGGCTCGGATGCGGGTGCGTCTGGATGAGATCCATGAATCAATCCGACTCATCAGAGAAATTAAGCAGGGCATTACACAAGGGCCAGTTCTCACCCGGCCGACTGTTGTGCCAGCTCCGGGAACCTGGGCATTCTCCGCGGTGGAGGGCTGGCGGGGCGAAATTTTTTACGTGGTAATGGCCGGCGAGCAAGGGAAGATTCATCGGTGTAAGGTGCGCGACCCGTCGTTTGTAAACTGGCCTGCAATCCAATGGGCAGTGCTAGGGAATATCATTCCGGATTTTCCGCTGATCAACAAGAGCTTCAACCTGTCGTATGCAGGGAATGATCTCTGAGCGTGAGGGGTGAGGCGTGAGGTCTAGGGAGCATGACAGCAAGTCGGCGCAACTTCTGCCCCAAAACCCCTGACCTCTAACGCTTCACGCCTCACGAGAAAGGAAAACATGTTTCGCATCATTAAGAAAAGTCTGAAGACCGGGGTCGTGACTGGCAAGTATCCCCGAGCGGAAACGCCTATTGTACCGGTTGTCCAAGAGGCTAAGGACAAGACCAAGCTCTTCAAACGGTCACTGACAATTCGAGAGGTGGACACGGGCTCCTGCAATGCCTGCGAGATGGAGATGAACGCGCTCATGAATCCCGTGTACGACGCCGAGCGGTTCGGCATACACATCGCAGCTTCGCCGCGCCATGCGGACGCGTTGGTGGTCACCGGCCCAGTAACCGTGAACATGGAGCGGGCGCTGAAAGATGTTTATAAACAGACGCCTGATCCGAAAATCGTTATCGCACTCGGTGACTGTGCCATCAATTGTGGGGTGTTCAAAGGCAGCTATGCCGTGACGGGGCCGGTAGACAAACACATTCCAGTCGATGTTCGTATTCCCGGCTGTCCACCACGACCGTCTGAGATTCTCAACGTATTTACTGAACTGCGCAAAGCTGGGGATTAGAACAGTGCACGATTTACTACTTATTACGTGGCTCGCTACCGGTGCTAAGATGCCTCCCGGTTGCTCAACTTGGCCAACAGTTGCCAAAGATTTCTTCCGGTACGAGTGACGGGTAGACCAGATCTCTACTGCTAAATTCTGCAAGCACGAAGGGCGGGAGAAGCTCACGGCCATTCCCGCCCTTACTACCGATCAAACCCTTCGCTACTTATTTGGCTGCGGGGTATAGCGCAGGTAGGGTTTCACGGTTTTGAAGCCCTTGGGGAAGAGCGTTTTTGCTTCAGCGTCGTTCACAGCCGGGGTGATGATGCAATCCTGTCCATCCTTCCAATTGGCCGGTGTCGCGACCTTGAACTTTGAGGTCAGTTGAAGGGAATCGATGACCCTCAATAATTCATCGAAATTACGACCACATGAAGCAGGATAGGTCAAGGTCAGCTTAATTTTTTTATCCGGTCCGATGATGAACACTGAACGAACCGTCATGTTGTCTAAGGCGTTCGGATGGATCATATCGTACAGGGTCGCAACCTTCTTGTCAGGATCAGCGATGATTGGATAGTTCATCGTCGTCTTTTGTGTCTCATTAATATCGTTTATCCAGCCCTTGTGCGAATCCATTGGATCCACGCTGATGGCGATGACTTTCACGCCCCGCTTCTTGAACTCCGGTGTAATCTTAGCAACCGTCCCCAACTCGGTGGTGCAGACAGGGGTATAGTCTTTCGGGTGCGAGAAGAGAATCCCCCACCCGCTGCCCAACCACTCATGAAAGTTGATGGTCCCTTCGGTAGTCTCTGCCGTAAAATTCGGTGCCTCATCTCCTAGTCGTAGTGCCATGGTAGCCTCCTTTATTTATTTATTCATTCATTCCAAAGTCACGACATCGCTAATCACAATACGATACTGTCCTTGCTAGCGAAGTGCAAGGGGGGAACCGCGGCTTTGTAGATAGCACATCATCTGTCCGATTTTTGTAGCACATGATCTGTCCGGTTTAGGGTGCGCCCTCAAGGAGGGCCACTATGACACGGGCGAGGATCCTACAGGAGGTGAGACCGATGCGGTTTGAGGAGCTGTACGAGCGGCGACAACGGCGGGACGTGACGATGGCGGAGGCGGCCGAGATGCTGGGGGTGACGGAGCGCACCTTTCGCCGCTGGAGTGGGCGCTATGACGCCGAGGGGCGGGAGGGATTGCTGGACCGGCGGATCGGTCGGGCCTCGGCCCGCGCGGTACCCGTGGATGAGGTACTGCGGATGGTGACGCTGTATGAAACCCGGTACACCGGCTGGACCGTGAAGCACTTCCACGAGTCCTGGCACGCCGAGCATGGCGGGACGCGGTCCTATAGCTGGACCAAGAAGACGTTGCAGGCTGCCGGCCAGGTGACTCGCGCGCCTCGACGTGGCGCGCATCGCAAGAAGCGGCCCCGTAAACCGTTGCCCGGCATGATGCTCCATCAAGATGGCTCCACGCATGAGTGGGTGCCCGGCTGTCAGTGGGACTTGATCGTGACGTTGGATGACGCGACCAGCGAGATCTATTCCGCCTTCTTCGTTGAGGAAGAAGGGACCCTGAGCAGCTTCCGGGGCCTGCGGGAGGTCATGGAGACGCAGGGGCTCTTCAGTTCCTTGTACACCGATCGGGGCTCCCACTACTGGCACACCGACGAGGCCGGAAGCAAAGTGGACAAGACCCGCCTGACGCAGGTGCATCGCGCCTTGCAGCAACTGGGGGTGCTACTCATTCCCGCCTATTCGCCGGAAGCGCGGGGCCGGTCGGAGCGTACCTTCCGTACCCTGCAGGACCGGTTGCCCAAAGAGTTGGCACTGGCCGGGATCACGGAGATGGCGGCGGCGAATCGGTATCTGACGGAGCGGTTCCTCCCACAGCATAATACCCGGTTTATGGTGCGGGCGACCGAACCGGGCACCGCCTTCATCCCGTGGGTTGGCACGCACCTCGCCGAGATCCTGTGTGTGCAAGACGAGCGGGTCGTGGCCAAGGACAACACCGTCCACTATCACCGCCAGTGCCTCCAGATCCCGCAGGACCCCCACCGGTTCCATTATGTGAAGGTCACGGTGCGGGTGCACGAATATCCGGATCGGACCTTGGCCGTGTTCCATGGGCCTCGGTGTCTGGCCCGCTACCACGCGGATGGCCAGTTGATCGAGACCGGGCACGCCCAACCAGCCCGCAATGGCCCGACCCACGGATCGGACGTCCCGCCGATCGTCCATCCTAGGCCCACGGTGCGCGAAACAATTTCGGCGCGCGGCTGAAATACTCGACAGGAAGACCCGGACAGATCATGGGCTACATAAACCGGACAAGTTAACTTGCTATCTACAGGTAGGGGAACACCGCCAGGCCTCAGGCCGAGGGTTTCGTCGTATCGGGATTCGAGAAGTAGAAGGGGATCCTATCGCGTGGTTGCTTTTTGGCCACTTGTAGCGGATGGACTCTGGAGGTGCCCACCGGCGTCAAGCCCAATTCGCGGAGGTAGACCATCAGCGACTTCCTGGCGACGTCGCTGATCGAGACTTCCAATGGACAAGGGGCGACAGCAATGATCACTCTCGCCATCCCAAACGCACCTGCAAGTCTTGACTCCTTCCCACGAACGGCCTAGCCTTCCAGCCGTCAAGCAACATCCTTTCGCCCAAACTCCTATTCCTGAGCGGGAGCGGACTTCTACGGAAGGCCCAACACCCTTGCTTTCCATAATCGCAAGTCTAGGAAGAAGTAGAAGTGACCTCTATTCTGAAAATGGAAAATCGTGGGATTTGGGTCTTGGCAATTTTATTGTTGCTGCCCGGTAGCACTTTCAACCCGATCTACTCCAGCAAGGACCTTGCGAACCTTCCTTGCGAGTCACCTTCTTCCAGGTTTTTCTACCCTGTGGAGTTCGATGCAGACGGCAACATTCTCTACGAGGATCAGCTGCATGCTGCGAAGGTTGCAGCACTAACACGGAGGGACATCATCATCTTCGTTCATGGTTGGGACAAAAGCGCGGGGAGCGTGGATGGAGACTATCAAGAGTTTCTGTGTCGTTTATACAGGCGTGGGGTGGAGGAACAGTATCTTGCCGAAGACCAGGCAATCGTCATCGGCGTGTTCTGGCCCTCTACAATCCTCCGCAATCACGAAGACTTCCCACTGATCAAACCCATCTCCTATTACATCATACGAGCACGGGCAGATACGATTGCAGTGGAAGGAATTCAAAAGCGGCTCTTACCAGCGATCCTGGACACAGCAGAACTTGATCATGAGATGCGTCTTCACATTATCGGTCACAGTTTTGGCGCACGGAGGCTTATCAAGGCCGTTTCCGATTATTTTCGTACGAGCATCATAGAAGACCTTCCTCACTACGTTAGCTCTGTAAACGTTGTCCTTCTCCTGCCCGCGATCGAACCAGGCATAGAGAATTCGCAGGCATCACAATTTATTTTAGAGATAAACCGGGGGTTGGGCGAGAGGCATCGAGTGAGCCGTATGAAGCCAGAATATCTGAGAATATTCAATGTCTACTCTGAACGGGATTGGGCTAACCGTTTTCTCTTCCCTATCAGTGAAGCGCTCAATTTCAAGATGCCCTACTGTTCGATTGGGGCATGCGGAGAACCTTCTGCCCCTGTGCTCACTCTTGACGAGGCCGGAACTATCAACGAGTTGACGTCCAATATTGGTAGAATCTGGAACGTCAATGCAGACTCAATCATCTCGTCCCATTCAGACATCTACAAGGGTCGAATCGCCGGGTTGATTTGGAAATTGATTACTACAAAGGAGTTAGCTCCGAGTGATCTGGCGATAACCAAGTCACTTACGCCGTAGTTATTTTGACACCGATATTCTGAAAAACTCGGCCTTCACGCACTGCCAATAAATACCATGGTGAAATAACTCCCCCGTCTTGCGGTTTGCCTGTCCCCCCTCCTACATTACGCCTCCCTACGGTAGTGAATAGGTCAACTCCGGCCAATGTGCACTTCCGTGTATCCGTCCCGCTTTCTGTTGCTCAATATAGATGGTGGCGACAAATGGCGTCGTCCCCGTAATACCCTTGAATCCTCCCCTTCCCCATGCCCATGTCATGTCGCCTTTGCATTCGCCTTTCGTTCCAACACATCGTATCTCTACATACGCGAGGTCCTTGTCGTCATGGGCCCTGATGATGCAGACACCCGTCTTCGGTCCCTCTTGAGTCTCACTGATATGGAGAATCGCCTGACAATTCATTTTGCCCTTATGGATCTGCGCCGGTGCCGAGCCTTCGGGAAGATGCTTCACGAGAATGGTCCCGGTAATCGTGCCTCTAAAGATCCTGTCACCATCACCAAGATTACCCCCCGCTAATCGCCCACGAAGGATAAGCCCGTGAAGGCGAGGACATCAAGGGTGAATTTGGCTCATAATTCAACGCACACATGAACATTCTCTTTTATCTATCCAGCGACAAAACGAATACGACTCTGCGGAAGAGCCCACACGTATGATTGCGTTTACGTGGTTCTCGGTCAACATGGGAAGCGGCCAGGTGGTTTATTCCGATTCAGACGAAGACAAGTGGAGACCAGTGGCACAAGAAAGTATTGGTCAAGTATTGTCGAAACATGCGTGCGGCAAGGAGTGATCGCACAGTCGCAAGCAACCTTCGATGAGACAAGG
>VBOM01000220.1 GCA_005877535.1 Nitrospirota bacterium
TCGAAAGAAGCCGACGCGGAAGTAGCGGCCATTACGCAGGCCGCGAAACTCTCCTACAAACTCGGAATGGGCGTCAATGCCGGGCACGGCTTGGACTATCGCAACGTGACGCGATTGACTCACATCCCGGAAATCGTCGAATACAATATCGGCCACAGCATCATTGCCCGAGCGGTTCTGGTGGGCCTCGACCAAGCCGTTAGGGAGATGAAAGCGTTGCTGAGTTGAACCATCGCACAGGTGCGGCACCCTGCGTTCCCCATAGACAGCGCGATTCACCCTTGTCATGACATTGCGCCGTAGACAACAGACTGCTTTCCTTCCCGCCCTCACCCGATTCCTCATGCGGTATCGATCCCGCACGCAAGGCCACCGATGAAGATCGTGACTGGAGCCGAAATGCAGACACTCGATCGCCGCACAATCATCGAAGCGCATGTTCCCAGTACCGTCTTGATGGAGCGGGCCGGCGAGGGAATTGTCAGGCATCTGGAGGAGCACTGCGGACCAGCACGAGGCAAGACCATTACCATCCTCTGCGGAAAAGGGAACAACGGAGGAGACGGATTGGTTGTGGCTCGACTGCTGCACCGCCGACGTGCTCGGATTCACGTGGTTCTCCTCACACCGATCACCGACCTGAGTCCCGATACCGCGGCCATGTATCGTCGGCTCGTTCGGGTTGCCGGGCGAGCGGCGATCGTTCGATTCCTGTCTGCCGACCAGATGCGGCTCCTTCTCGCCTCTAGCGACATCCTCGTTGATGCCCTCCTTGGTACTGGACTGTCCTCCGTAGTGACCGGAACCTATCGTGAGGCCATCGAACTCATCAACAGTGCCGGGAAACCAGTCATCTCGGTTGATATCCCGTCCGGTCTCCATGCTGATACCGGCGCCATCCTGGGGCAAGCGATCCGCGCCACGTTGACCATCACATGTGGCCTCCCGAAACTCGGCCTCTATATTGATGCAGGGATTGACCAGGCCGGTGCAATCCGCGTCGTAGATATCGGCATTCCACCCGCCTATGTGGATGCCATCGAGAGCCGGACAATGCTCCTGACAAGCGACAGTGCTTTTCGGTCTCTACCGGACCGCGTACCCTCAGCGCATAAGGGAACTTTTGGTCATGCGGGGATTATTGCAGGGTCCGTGGGAAAAACAGGCGCGGCGGCGTTGGCGGCCCAGGCGGCACTCCGCGTTGGAGCCGGTCTGGTAACCGTGGCCACCCCCAGCAGCGTCAACGATGTACTGGAAGCAAAGTTACTGGAAGCGATGACGATGCCTCTCCCGGAAACGAAGGCACGTACACTGGCCCACTCAGGACTCGATCGTATCTTAACCTTTATCCAGACACGCACAGCGATCGCCATTGGTCCTGGGCTCTCGACACATCACGACACCGTCGAACTCGTGCAGTCGCTCATGAAGCATTTGAATCGGCCCTCCGTCCTAGATGCCGATGCGCTTAACGCCTTGACTGGCCGGGCCTCGTTGCTGACCGAATGTAAAACTCCGCCCATTCTCACACCGCACCCTGGTGAGATGGCTCGGCTAGAAGTCGATGCCACCACCCAGAGCGTGAATGCAGACCGAATAGGCACGGCCAGACGGTTCGCCCGGGAACGCGGCGTGTTCGTCGTCTTAAAAGGCGCACGAACCGTCATCGCTCGCCCCGATGGGCTTGTTGCCATTTGCCCGACCGGTAATCCAGGTATGGCCACGGCCGGAACCGGTGATGTCTTGACCGGCATGATCGTCGGCTTACTGGCGCAAGGGGTCTCCGCATGGGACGCCGCCTGTGCCGCGACCTATTTTCATGGATCGGCCGGCGACTTGGCCTCCCAACGCCTCGGGCAGCCCGGGATGCTAGCCAGCGACCTAATCGCTCAGATTCCTTATGCGCTCCAGCGGACTAAAACAACCTAACGTAACTCGGTCAGCCAAGGCGAAACAGCCTGCCGCTCGCCATAGCGCCACGTCGAGCCTGCCGTGGAAACTGGTGTCCACATCGCACCGGCACACCGATCGGCTAGGCCAAGCGATCGGCCGCGCGCTTCGTGGGGGAGAAACGATCGCGCTCTACGGGCCGCTCGGAGCCGGCAAGACGGCGCTCGTTCGCGGAATCGCGCAGGGTCTTGGCGCATCGCCGACAGCAATCAGCAGCCCGACATTCGTCGTGATTCACGAATATTATCAAGGGCGTCTGCCGCTTGCTCACGTGGATCTGTACCGTATTCGCTCGCACCGCGAGCTTGAGTCGACAGGACTGATCGAGTATTTCTCCGGCCAGACAGTGACAGCAATAGAATGGGCCGACAAGGGCCTTGGCGCGCTACCGCAGGACCGGATCGAAATTGCGCTGAACCATCGTGCCCCGCGGAGCCGGACGATTCAGTTGAGCCCGACAGGGCCAAAGTCTGATGAGGTCCTCGCCCTCGCACGCATGCAGTACAGCAAGACCAGCAAGGTGCATCAAGCCTCCCCACGTCGGCCATTGAACAGGGAGAAAACAACGAGGTCATGATTAGGCTAATTCTGGTCGGAGTTCTTCTGCTCCTCTCCCTGGCCTTTTTCCTTCAGAACCAGGAACAGGAAGTCACACTCCGGTACTTCTTTGGTCTCTTTGAAGCCTCGACGCCGATCTATAGGCCCATCCTTGCGGGATTCGCAGTGGGGCTGCTAGTCGCCGGCATTCTTCTCTTTCCCCCATGGGTGCGGGGCCGTATTGAACTCCGCCGAAAAACCAAAGCGCTGCAGGAAGCTGAGGTGGACTTAGAGCGATTACGCCACTCGCTCGAAAAAGTCACCGGCCGTATATCCCCTGGCCTGACCGTGGAACCACATCGAGACCGACGCGATGAGTGACGCAGACGCCTCACCGTTAATGCGGCAATACCGCGAAATCAAGCGCGGCTATCCCGACGCCATTCTGTTGTTCCGTGTCGGCGACTTCTATGAAATGTTTTACGCGGATGCGCAGATCGCCTCCAAGTTGCTCTCCATTGCCCTTACTTCTCGCGATAAATCCAGCACCAACCCAGTTCCGCTCTGCGGAGTGCCCTACCATGCTGCGCAGGCATATATCGCAAAGCTTCTCAAGGCAGGGCGGACTGTAGCGCTCTGCGAACAGGTGGAAGACCCAAAACTCGCGAAGGGTCTCGTGCGCCGTGAAGTCGTTCGCTTATATACGCCGGGGACGCTGATTGATATTGAATTCCTTTCCCCCGGAGAATCGCATTTCTTGGCGGCCGTCGCCTTCCCCGACGCCACGACCCAATCTACCAAGAGTCAATTCGTCATTGGACTGGCCTGTGTGGATGTCTCCACCGGGGAGTTTTGGATAACAGAGTTCCACGGGGCAGCGGCAGAGAGCCAGCTCATGGACGAACTGGCTCGGCTGGAACCACGGGAAGTACTTCACCCCGATTCTACTACGAATGCCGGATCGTGCCTGACTCGTCTGCGTGGGCCATGTCTCTGCGCACGACCCTCGGCATCCTTCAATCCCAAAGATGCCGCGCAACTACTCCAAACACAGTTTGCGGTGCACTCGCTCGACGGATTCGGCTGTCGCGGCCTGACCGCAGGGATCGGAGCCGCCGGAGCGGTCCTGCGATATTTTCGTGAAACCCATCCAACCGCCTCCCTCGCATATCTCCGCCGTCTACAAACACGCTGGAGCAGCGACGCGATGCATTTGGATAGCGCGACGATTCGCAATCTCGAACTCGTCCGGCCTTTGGAAGCCACTGAGCACCGATCAGGACAGGACCAGCCGACGGTCTTGTGGGTGTTGGACCGCACCACGACGGCCATGGGCAGTCGCTTGATACGCGATTGGCTCCTCAGACCCCTCCTCGATCGCGGCGCCATTCAAGCTCGACTCGATGCGGTCGGGGAGTTGAAAGACCGGATTCAACAACGCGTGTCGCTCCGGACTACGCTCCGTGATGTGCAAGATATCGCCCGTCTGAGTAGCCGTGTGACGCTCGGCGTTGCAGGACCTCGCGAACTACTCGCGTTGAAAGAATCGGTGAGCGCCCTCCCAGAATTACGGTCCCATCTCCAGCCGTTCCACGCTTCGTTGCTGGCCGGTGTCCGCGAGTCATGGGACGACTGTCGCGACGTGCATCACACGATTGAGCAGGCCGTCAAGACGGATGCGCCGATGTCCCTTCGTGACGGCGGCACGATTCGGGAAGGGTACCATACCGGGGTCGATGAACTGCGCAAGGCAAGCACGGAAGGCAAGGGCTGGATCGCCTCGTTGGAAGCCAAAGAACGTGAGCGAACAGGGATTGACTCTTTGAAGGTTCGCTACAATCAGGTGTTCGGCTACTACATTGAAATTACTAAGACACACTTGTCCCGAGTCCCTCCTGATTACATTCGCAAGCAGACCCTGGTTAATGCCGAACGATTCATGACGCCGGACCTGAAAGAGCTGGAAGAGCGTGTCACAGGCGCTGAGATTAAACTGGTGGCGCTCGAGCAGGAGCTATTCGAACAATTGCGCGGGCGCTTGGCAAACGAGGTGCCTCGTCTTCAAGCCATGGCCCAGACCGTTGCGTTGCTCGACGCCCTGGCCGGGCTGGCCGAGACCGCGGCCTTACATCGCTACGTCAAACCCATCGTCGATGAGAGCAGCATGATCCTCATTCGAGAAGGCCGCCACCCTGTCGTCGAGCGGCTCAGCAGTGATCTGACGTTCGTACCCAACGACACGGCCCTCGACTGTGAGGGCAACCGGCTTGTGATCCTCACGGGACCCAACATGGCAGAGAAAAGCACCTACCTCCGCCAGGTCGCGCTGATCGTCCTGTTGGCGCAGATCGGGAGTTTCGTGCCGGCGGCCGAGGCCCGCATCGGACTGGTCGATCGGATTTTTACGCGCGTAGGAGCCTCGGATAACCTGGCCGCCGGACAGAGCACCTTCATGGTAGAGATGATCGAATCGGCTCACATCTTGAATAGTGCAACTTCCCGCAGCTTGATTCTTCTGGATGAGATCGGCCGAGGAACCAGCACCTACGATGGACTGAGCATTGCCTGGGCTATCGCGGAGCATATCCAAGACCGCCGACACTTAGGAGCCAGAACACTGTTCGCCACCCACTATCACGAGATGACGCAACTGGAAGGGTTACGCGAAGGGATCAGAAACTATTGCGTGGCGGTCCACGAACGGGATGGCGACGTAGTCTTCTTGCGTAAAATTGTGCCGGGCGGCGCAGACCGCAGTTACGGCATTCATGTCGCTAAACTGG
>VBOM01000221.1 GCA_005877535.1 Nitrospirota bacterium
TCAGTGTGCCAAAGCCCTTGGCATTCATGTCGACGCCTTTGTTGTCTTTGTTCTTCCAATACCAAATATTCACCGGGCCGCCTTCCACCTGCGCCATCGGCTGGCCATGCGCAAAGTGGGCCTTCTTGTCGCCCACCATGAACTCAATCGCGGCCGCATCGTCCGGATCCTCCGTCGGGTCGACGTACTCCAGCAGAATGGCGACGTTGGTCCCGTCATGCAAGGCACGCACGTTCAGATCTTTGACCGTCGCATCCAGAATACGAGTCGGCCAATGGACTTGAGGCGACATCGGGAATCTCGCCAGGGTCGCGCTGTTCCACACAGCAGCAGTCGGGTCATCGATCGGCAGGCCGCCCTTCACCATCGGAGCGCTGACTGAGACGCTTTGCAGGGTTGAGACGGGCGGAGCGGTGGCCGCGACCTTTTCCTCGGCTGAGACGGGCTGCACAATCAGAAACCCCATGGCAAGCCCTATGCCGACGACGACATTCGGAACGATTTGACTCAGTCCGCGTATCATAAGTTCCGTCCTCTCTCTCTACTCACTTCATCAGAGGGTGGGGCTCTGTGCCTTCCACTGCGCGCATTTTCTCACCAGCCCAACCCCGACGCACCAAGATGGGTCCTTCCCTGGACGAGCACCTTCTTGGGGCCGCGCATTTCAACGATAGTCTTCCTCAACAACTCTTCAAGGGGCGGACGGGCCTGTCTCCAACTGCGCGCGTCGAGCGACCACTGCTTTATCGTGGGGGCTCCGCGAGCAACGGGGACAACCCGTCTGCCCCGCTACTCCCACGTCCTCGGCGATTGATGCGCTCCATCGTACTCGCCCATGATGATTTTCCAGATCCATTCGTCAGGAAGTTCGACTTCCCAGCGAGGCATTGCGGATTTCCATGGCATCCCCTCGATTGGGAGGCCCACGCCGCCCTTTTTGATGCGCCAGAAGAGATAGCTTTCCTGGAGCATGGCGATCGTTGTTGGATCGGAGAAGTTGGCTGGGGGAGGATTGAACCCCCTGGCCGCCGGACCCTTGCCATCGAAGTTTCCGCCGTGGCAGGGGGAACAGAACGCAGCATAGAAACCCTTCCCCTGCTGGATGTTGTCTGGTGTCTTTGCAACGGGACTCGACAAGCCGGTATATTCGCCTGGCGGAGCCGGGTGAATCGTCCGGTTTTCTGATGGCGGCGCATCACTCACCGCCGTATTGTTATAGGTTTGCCAGCCGACCAGCAAAGGGAACAGAATCAGGACGCCGTAACGCACTGCTTGCAGCCCGCCAATATTCTCTCCCGTCAGGAACCGTTGGATCGGGCCCCAGAAGGCCTCTTTGGACTCTGCGCTCAATGTGGCAAAGATCAGAAAGCCCGACGTCGTCAGCATCAGATAGAGAAAAACCAGACTGGCCGGCAGCGGCGCGGAGCCAGGGACATTGGGCACGACAAACTTGCAGATCACATAGGCGATCACATTCAAAATGATGAGTTTGATCAATGGCCCCATATGTTCCTCCTCAGTGCGCTTGCGCCACGGCCACTGGACCGGACTGGGCTGCCTTCGCAGGAGCGGCAGGTGCCTGTCCCGGCGCGTCCAGTTCAGTTACAGTGACAGAAATCGGTTCCCCGCTCATCTGCTGCAGAAATGCAATGACCGAGAGAATCTCATTCCTGGACAGCCCGATCGGATTCTTATTAATGTAGGGCATCCGGGCCGGATACTCCTTCGCCACTCCTTCATGGCGATAGTCGAGATAGATATAGGCCTGCGGTTGCGTCAAACTTTCAAAAAGAAACTCGCGGCTCAACTTGGCCCCAATCCCCTTTAGGTCCGGGCATCGGGCCGATTCGCTGGGGCCGATCGTGTGACAAAGCGCGCATTGGCCCTTACTAAAGAAAATCTTCTGCCCGATGGTCGCCATGTCGGTCGGCGTTTTCACCGTGGCAATATCGAATTTCTCCTCGACAGGCGGCAACGACGCCATTTGCGGCACCGACAACGCGACGAGGGTGAAGAGGCCAAGCACTATCGCGACAAATCCAATGACCCGGACGAACGAGGCGCGAATGAAGAGGAGGATCAGGATCCCGATTCCCACCACTGAGAGACCAATCAACTGCAACTTGACAACTTCGCTCATAACCACCCTTCCGTGTGGAATGGTAAATGTTGAATGTTCAATGTTGAATGGAGAGTCAACTCAACATTCCTAATTCATAATCCACAATTCATCAATGCGCTTTCGGTTCATCGAGCGCACTCGATGCGCCTGCCATCGCCGGCATGCCCTGCGGCAACTCGACCTTACTCGCTCCACCAGGCGCCTTCGCCTTATCGCCCATCGTGGCCACCCAGAAGATGAAGGCGACAAGCATGCAGAAAAAAAATGTGTTCAAGGACATGAGCGCAGCAGCATAGCCGAGCGCCGGTGAAAACGCGTAGGGGGACGTATCGCGGACCACGCCATAGACATGCCAATGGACGCGGGAGGACGACCGTGCGTAGCCCATCAGCGTCATCAGGAGGACGACCATGACCGCGTTGAGGACGAGCGAGTAACCGGCTCGTGGAGGCATCTTGCCCCAGACCATTTCCGTTGTGGTCTTGGCACTTCTCAGCAACAAGGCCGTCAGCGGGGTGATCGTCAACATGACACCGAGCACGACCAACACCTGCGACGTCGAGAAGTAATTGATGCGAATGATAGCGGGAACGAAATACCCCCACACGCCAAGGATGATAACCGCGATCGCCGCGGAGGCAAGGATGGCGCCCATGATCGCTTTGGCGACCTTGGCCCAGCCAGCCGTTTCCTGCTTGCCGGCCCGCCAATACATGATGAAGCTCATGAATGTGACGAGGATCATCAGATTCGCCACGGTCATCTTGGCCGACATGACGCCGAACACGCCAAGAAGCGGATGGTGGCTGCCCCCCATCTTTCTCGCTTCTTCCATACTGGCCACAAGCGAGTGGGGTGTCATCCAGACGCCCAGGCAAAGCAGCAGAGCAATCAACATCGCCAGCATCGGCTTCCGGTATTTTATCTCAGAGCCGGGGATGCGATAGGTGATCCCCAGCCAGAAATAATAGTTCGATCCGAGAAAGAGCACCCCGATGAGCATGGCTTGCAGAATGAACAGCCAGGACAGAAAGCCTCCCATGAGCGTGATGCCCATCTGCTGGTTGTACTGGTAAATTTCCCGCATGAGCCAGTAGCCGGCAAAAGGGAGCGCCAAGAGACCGAATACGCCGATGAAGTTCCCGACATAGCCCATCCAGTCGTAATGGTCGCGCTCTTCCGTATTCGTGGCAGACAGATAGCGAATCCCGGCATAGGCGCCGCAAATGTAGCCGCCGAGCACTACGTTCGCAATCAGGCGGTGAATGTTCACCGGCCACCAGGTCGGATTCCATGTCGCGGCCCAGGCCCGCGCCATATCCGACCCCTCGGCAAGCACGACCGGACTGGACTGGAACGTCGCCCAGGAGTTCGGCACGACCATGATGAAGAACGCGAAGAAGTTCAGCAGGAAGCCGAGGAAAATATGAAACGTCTTCTTGCCGCCATCTTGCATCGCATCCCAGCCATACCAATAGAGATACAGCGTCGCGGTCTCGACCAAGAACAGGATGCAATACACAATAAAAGACGGAAAGAAAATATCGGTGAGGTAGTTCATCAGCTTGGGATAAAACGAGATCAGCAGGAACAGCAGGATGCCGCCGAAGAGCGCCGTTGTGGCATAGGCGGAGGTCAGGAGCTTGGTGAATTCCTTGGCTAATTTGTCGTAGCGTTTTTCGCCGGTCTTCCAGGCAACGACTTCGCACAACCAGGCAAAGATCGGTACACCCAGCACAAATCCCGCGAGCAACAAATGGAGCTGCGCGACAACCCAGATGATGTTGCGACTCCCGACGTAGGGAACGTCGCGATACTCGACCGGGGCTGCCGGCGTGGCATCTGCCCCAAAGGCCAGCGCGGGAAGGCTGAGGAGGCCCACTGCCATTACGAGCCCCAAGAGCGTCCCCCCATGACCGCTGCTGCTCCGGAGAAGCTTCTGAATCCATCCACCCTGATGTTGCATTGCCCTCACCTCATCATCTCCCACGTTACGGTTTCATGGCGGCAGGCGGAGCCGGTTCTGCTGCTTCCGGCGCTTTCACTGCTTCTTTGCTGGCCTGGCCTTTTCCCTTGTTCTGCTCTTTTTCCAGTTCAGCTGCGGCCTGCTGTTCTACCAGCAACTCCACCTTCGCCGCAAGCTGCGCAATCATTTTCTCGTCTTTATTCAGTGTCTCAAGCGGTTTGATTGGGGGCGCTGCTTTCACTTCCGCCTTCTTGCAACAGTCGTGCGGGTGCGGTGTAGACACAGGGAGAGAAGACCAGAACAGGAGCGATAACAGAACGGCTACACCGGCCAAGGCTGTCAGCATCAATCCTTGATCCCCCGGCACCCGCATCAGATCCCAGCGGGTAATCAGCCCCTGATAATTCTCCGACGGATGACCTGCTGCCTTCACCGTGCCACGGATCACCCGCCCCACGAGCGAGAAACCGATGACTAACAACGACACAAGCGCCCCTGTGGCAGCTGTGCCCCAGAGGGTCAGTTCAATGCTGATCCGCTCCGCCACAGGAATTCCCCTCAGAGAATCCGACTCAAACATCGAATGGACTGCCGAGATCGAGGCTTCAGTAATCGCACTCTCAGCCACCCAGAGGATCGGCACAAAGATGGCGCCGACCAATGCGCACTTCCACCAGAGCGTCAGCCCCAACCCATCTTGCGGTTCGCGCCCCAACCGTTCGAGGAAAAATGTTCGGCCCACGAGCCCGAGCGCCCAGATGTCGATCGGAATCGCCAACAAGAACAGCAACGCGATGCCGGCTCCTTCACCGATGTGCGAGTCCAATCCCAGGGTGATCGTTGGCAGCGCAAACACCGTGACCGGACTCGCCAGGAGCACCAAGAACGCGAGAGCGATTCTGGTTTCAAAATGCACGATCCCGAACGCCATAAAAAGCACGGCAAAGGCAAGTTTGATCGGCAAGCCGGTCCAGAAGGCGGGCCAGAGAATGCCGAACCCGAGCTTTGTGGGAGAGATCTGATCGTTCATGCAAATACCCAACGATGAACAAGGGACGATGAACGATGAACGACAGCGGGCCCGGATGACTTCGGCGTTCTGCGTGCATCGCACGTCATGGATAACAGGAGAACAGCGGCAGGACGCTCAAAAAGACTAGACTTCTCACCAGCCCAACCCTGGCGCACCGAGACGCGCCTTTCCGCTGGCAAGGCCGCAACGAGCGAAGAGGCGAGGAGGTACGTACCGCACTTCGTGTGGGCCGTTCGCCCTTTGAATGGATCTTGGCGAACGGAAGCACCCCTCCAGTGATTCCGATATCCGAGAGGGTCTCCCCAGTAGCTTGAGCCTCTGAGCGATGCGAGAACGTCGCTGGCGGACTTTTTCAGCATCCTGCTAGTCCAAATACTCTCGATTGATAATGGCAGAGACCGTGAAAAGCAGGATCGAAACTATGAGCACCACCCATCCGATAAGGGCAAAAGGGCGCTTGAAAATATTCCGCTCGGGGTTCCTGTCGAAGAAGGGCAAAAGCACCAGCACGGCCCCAAGGAGGCCTGGCAAGAGCATCGAACCGAGAAACTGTCCAAACTCGCCGGAAAACATCTTCAGACGCAGGTGCTGGAATAAGAACAAGAAGTACCATTCCGGTTCCGGGTGATAATCGCCGGGATCAGGCGTCGCCTCTTCCAACAAGACGACCGGCTCCCAGAAGGCCAGCGCACTGATGCAGGCAAAGACCACCGCCATCCCGACGACGTCCTTCCAAATCTGCCGTGGAAAAAAATAGTCGGTCTTCGCCTTCAGCTCTACCGGCGTACCGCGGAATGGACCAGCCGGTCCCGCACATCTAAACAGGAAGAGATGCAACCCGGCCAACCCAATCAGGGCTGCGGGGAGCACCATGACGTGAATGACAAAGAACCGGCTCAATGTCATCTGTCCGGGGGTCGGGCCTCCCTTGAGGAAACGCGACATGAAGTCGCCAAGCAACGGCATCTTATCCATAATCTCGACGCCGACCGTCGTGGCCCAATAGGCTCGCTGGTCCCACGGGAGCAAATAGCCTGTGAAGCCGAATCCCATGACGATGGCGAAGAGCGCCAACCCAACCAGCCAGATGAGTTCGCGCGGTTTCTTATACGCGCCCCAGAGAAAGACTTGGGACATATGAGCAAACACGCAGATCACCATGGCCGAGGAGCCCCAGAAATGGTAACCCAGTAGGAACCAGCCGTAGTCGACGTCATGAATAATGTATTGGGTACTGGCATAGGCATGGTCGGCGGTCGGCACGTAGTAGAACATCAGCAGCACGCCCGTGATCGTCCTCATCTAAACGATCCGCGTTTGGGACTTCGTCCCGGCCTTGAATTCCATATCGATAATTTGCACCTCGCCACTCGGGGATACCTGAATCGGCAGCAGGTCGAGGGGGCGCGGGGCGGGGCCCTCCAGCACCTTGCCGGACGCGTCATAAATGCTCAAGTGGCAGGGGCAGAGGAAGACTTGCCCGAGTATCTTGTGTTTTCGCCATTTATATCCGCAACCAAGGTGGGGACATTTGCCGGAAAATGCGAGGTAGGGCATATCCTTCTTATTGGTCCAGATGGCTTTCCCTGTGGCATCCCGGAATTCCATATCCTTCCCCTGATACACCTTTTCCAACACTGGAGGAGTCGCCTTGACGAGCCACACATTCTTCTCGATCTCAGCTTCAGGCATATAGGCTTCTTTGACATTGCGCTTGTACTTGAACTGGGTCCCAGCATCGTCCACCTTCACCTTCCCGATGTTGCCGATCTTCAGCCATCTGTTATCCAACGGTGCATACATCGGTTTCATCAAGTACTTCAGCACTGGGAAGGCCAGCGGCAATCCTATAAACAGCCCCGTCACGTAGGTCAAGTTTGCGAAAAACTTCCGCCGCTTGACGTTCCGCTCCAGATCAGGGAACGGCACCAGGACTTCGCCCGGTGTGACGTGAATATGCCTCTCGAGGCCAGGGATTTCCACTTCATGCAGGGTGACATAGTCTTCACGCTTGAAAGGAGGCAAGGCCATGACTTCGGACGAGGACGACCGCAGTTGCACCAGATCGTCCGTCACAGTCTGCACAGCGCCCATCGATACTTGTCGTTCGCCCGCGCCGTTCATCGATACGACGAGATGGCTGACCTCATGGGACAACGGGTCCATGATGACCTTGGCCACTTCTCCGACTTCTCGATCCGCACAGCGGACTTTCGATTTCAGTTGAGGCTGCATGCTACTTCTTCTTGATCGGTTTTGGAGTGTTCACCGATGTATTCTTGAAAGTACCCAGCCAGGAGGCGAGCGCCACGACGTCGCCTGGCTCCATGAGATCCTTATATTTGTCCGGCATCTTGCCCTTCTCCCACTCCTTCTCGAATCCCTCGGCCATAAAGCTCTTGGGATCCAGAATTTTCTGTTTAATGTCGTCGACCGTGAGATATGTGCCGATGTTGTCCAACTCCGGACCGCGCTTCTTCCCACCCTCACCCTTGAGCTTATGACAATTGTAACATTCTTGTAGCTGCCACTGCTCTTCACCAAGCTTCATAAAGTCTCCGGTTGCCACGCTGGCCGTGACCGGAGGAGAATCGCCGGTCGTCGGCCCTTTCGTCACCTGATCCCCGCCGAGCGCCCTGAGGCGAATTTCCAGGGCTTTCACCTGCTCATCAAGTGACTTCGCACGTGCGATCAACTATCCAGCAACATGAAGACAGCAGCCCCCAACATCGCGTAGCCGAAGAACATCATCTGGAAAATAAAGGGAAACTCGAGCGCCCTCGTAATACCGACAAGCACGCCGCCCACCACCAGACCGATCGACAGCTTCTTTATCACATTCCACATGCAGACTCTCTTTCCTTCAGTAGGCGTTCCGCACCCCGGTTACTTGGCCCTGGCAGGAACAGGATCTCCCTCGGGTGCATGCCCCTTCGAATCGGAAGGTCGAAGGGTTACGATAATGGCGAAACTGACGACTACGAAAAAGACGACAGTGATCCCGGTAATCCACCAGGCGGAATACGACAGCGTCGGCGTGAAGGACTCCGCGGTGAAATCGGGCAACAAATTGTAGGTATGGTAGTACTTCCGCAGCAGCGAACGGACTGCGCCCATCAACCCCATCGTCCAAATTGAACTGAAGGCGAGAAAGATCAGCACGAACTGGGAGGCGAAATCAATTTTCCCCCAGATAATCGTGCCCTGCCTGATAGCCCGGTTATAAATGACGTAGTTGACGACCGTGACGAACACCAAGGTGAACGCCGCCGAATTCTTGGCCGGCATCAACGCCAGGAAGTTCCAATCCGACGGCAGCTCCAACTCCGCCACCAACTTGGCGCCGGTCGGAACGAATCCGTGGGGGGTGAGCCAGATGGCATCGCCCACGACGACCATCAAGAACCCGATTTTAATGACGGTCCGCGCAGAAACAGTCTGCGGAATGAACCGGCCCACCAGCGGGATGAACCGGACCAGCGGGACGAACCGGGCCAGAGTAAACGGCGCCAGGATCAACGGCAGAAGGAACGCCAACGACATCGGGTCGGGAACCGGATAGTCCGTCATCACCTTGGTCATCACCAGGGGGAGCGCCACCATCACGATGGGAGCCAGGATGGTCATCCGGACCTTTTCGACCCCCTCAATACGTTTCATACTGAGCCAGATGTAATAGTTACTGGCCAAGAACATGAGTCCGATCATCGCTCCTTGCATTTCAAAAAACATCGAGAGTTGGTCAGCCATCATGTACGGGCAGATCGACGCATCGTAGTCGCAGAGCTCATACGCCAACAGATACCCCATGAAGGGCAGGAACAGCATCGCGCCCACTCCGATTAGATTTCCGACGAAGCCCATCCAATCGTAGTAGGCCCGCTCTTCATCCTTTTTCGCTCCCATGTACATGTAGGCGGCAATCATGCCCGCCACAAATCCTCCGAACGTGACGTTACCGACAATCCGGTGGAGATTGAGCGGCATCCAGCTATAGTTGGCAATTTTGTCCCACAAGGTCGCGACTGCGAGGAACTCTTGTGGCGAAACACCCTCGGCCTTCACAGGAGTATTCATGAACGAGGTCGGGCCGTTGATCACAACCAGCGTGACCAGACCGATCAGATTCAAGAGCACCCCGAGGGCGATATGACGGGCCTTCTTCTCACCTTTCCAGGCGTCCCAGGTGTAGAAATACAGGTATAACAAGATGGTTTCGCTGATGAACAACAGCGGGTAGATCACCGCAAACACGAGGAAGAAGTGATTGATGAACCACGTGGTGAACTGCGGGTATGTCGCGAGAAGCACGAAAATAAACAGGCCACCGGTGAGGGCAGTCATGCTGTAGAGAATGACCGTGACCTTTGTGACCTCTTTTGCCAAGCGATCGTATCGAGGCTCTTGCTTCCGATACCCCATCCATTCTGAGATCACGACAAAAATCGGGGCGCCGAGAATGAACGCCGCAAACAGAATGTGAAGCTGGGCGACGATCCATACCGCGGTCCGATTCCCCGTATAGGGAAACTCCACCGGAGGCGCGCCAGGAGCTTGTGCATACGCCACTCCTCCGATCAACGCCAGAAGCGCACATGCCGCCACGAGACTACGCTGCCAAGTTTTCATAATATTTTGCCGCCCCTCTTCACACGGACCATTGAATTTTCACCGTGCCACAATGGTTTTTCCACAACCTGCTAGGCTTCGGCGGCGGGTGGAGATCCAGGGCGTCAGGAGGTTGTGCGTCGTACAGAACAGCATCCATTCACCGTGAACCGTGCGATGCCCCCGCGACTAGAACTGACGGAGCCACAAGAAGATCTGGTTATGACCGTAGGGGCACAACGTTCGTCCAAGCATCGCATAGCACCCTAGGCGATCAGTAAGCGAATACACCGATAGCCCACCCGGAGGCTCAGGGCAAGAGGATATCTTCGGTTAATGTCGGACAGGCTCCTAGATTGAAGTCCCCTTACTTGCCCGCCGGTGCCGGAGCAGCTGAAGCTGCCGGAGCAGCAGGAGCAGCCGAGACGCTTGCCACATCAACCCAAGATTTCTTGTCGGCGTCCCATCCCTTCCCGGCCAGCCCGAAGTTCCGCTCAAACAGCATCACCTTCCAGATATCTTCTTCTGGCAGCTTACTCTTCCACGCCTTCATCTTCGTATTGGGAACCCCTTCGGAAATCCGCCAGATCCACACTGAATCGGAGTAGAGCTTCATCCGCTCGCCGACGCGGAAGTCACGGGCACCCGCCTTGACCGGCTTGCCGTCCTTGCCATGGCAGCTGGCACAATTTACATCGGGGTTTGTCTCGCCGATGAAGATCTTCCGCCCTTCTTCCATTTTGGCCGCATCGGCCCACCAACCGGCCGGCATATGTTTGTCGGCGTACTCAGCAGGAGCAGGC
>VBOM01000255.1 GCA_005877535.1 Nitrospirota bacterium
GTTTCTTGACAACGTCGATCTCGAATCGCAACCGATCGCCTGGTACGACCGGTTTTCGAAACTTCGCTCCATCGATACCGGTCAGATACACCAACGGACGCGTCGCGTACCCCAGCGACTTAAACGCCAAAATCGCGCCAACTTGAGACATGGCTTCGAGAATCAATACCCCCGGCATGACCGGCCGTCCGGGAAAATGCCCTTGAAAGAAGGGTTCATTGATCGTCACGTTCTTGAACCCTACGATCCGCCGGTCGGGAGCCAACTCCTGAATTCGATCGACCAGGAGAAAGGGATACCGGTGATGCAAGAGGGACTGAATTTCGGCTTGTTCCATCACGGACATCGGCGGAACCTCCTCATAGGCAAGACGTCAGTTGTGTGCATTCTCAGGCCGTGGCGCGTGAAGCGCGAGACATGCGCGAAAGGCGCGACGTGGACAGATTGGATTTCCACCTCGTCTCGCCCGTCCCGTGAGTCTCGCTCGGCTATCCTGCGGGAGCATACTCCTGTTGCCCCAGACATGCAGGCCAGTGAATTTCTGGCGTATC
>VBOM01000257.1 GCA_005877535.1 Nitrospirota bacterium
AATCTTTCAGATAGCGCAAATACTTGACCGCCGCTTCCGTCGACATTTCTAAATTGCGGCGATCGTCGCGAACCGCGTCGCTCTTGAGACGATAGCGTCGCCCTGTGGAAGGGACGAACTGCCACGGCCCAGACGCTTTCGCCCTTGAATAGGCAGCGGCCACGCACTTGCTCTCCACCAGCAGCATATACTTGAGGTCGTCCGGCAAGCCGGCATCGGCCAGCTGTTTTTCGGCGGGAGGGAAGCAGCGTCCGGTTCGTTTGGCGAGGATGATACTTTCGCCCTGGTCTTCTAAGAATTGATAGAACTCATACTCGATGCGTTCACGTACCTGCCAATTATCAAGCGGGACTGGTTGCCCGGCAAAGGACAGCTTGTCAGGCAGCTTGAACGAACTGAGGAAGTAGCGCTCTCCATCTCGTTTGATTTCCGGAAGTATAACGAGGCGATCTTCTGGCTCGTTGGGGTTCTCAAGGGGATCGAGCAAGATTACCTCCCGCTCTGGCTCTCCATTGGCTCCAGATCGAGGCGCGCTCTCTTTCGCCCCGGAATGGTCAGCTTGCTGCTGTGCTCCTGTCGCAATCGGAAGCGTGGCCACCATCCACAACCCACTGAGCACCAGTGCTCTTCGAACCCAGGTCCTCATACCAATCCTGCCTCCTACATACGGCGAACGATCCGAAGTCGAGTGCATATGCTAACAGCATGACAAGGGACCGGCAAGCATGATCGACTTTCAGATTTCGTGCTAGACTGCGCCAACCATGCATGCGCTGACCCTCCTCAACGATCGCATCACCCACTGCACCACCTGCCCACGGCTCGTCACCTATCGGGAGACGATCGCCGCAGAGAAACGGAAACAGTTTGAGGACTGGACCTATTGGGGACGTCCGGTCCCCGGATTCGGAGACTCACATGCGCGCCTCTATGTCCTGGGGCTGGCACCGGCCGCCCACGGCGGCAATCGAACCGGACGGGTATTTACAGGCGATCGAAGCGGAGACTGGTTGTATGACGCCTTACATCGATTTGGCTTCGCCAACCAACCCAGTTCCCACCATCGGGATGACGGGCTGAAGCTATCGGATTGTTACATTGGCGCCACCGTCCGTTGTGCACCGCCCGGCAACAAACCGGCCCCTGAAGAATTCAAGGCTTGCCGCCCCTATCTGCGGGAAGAACTCCGTTTGTTACGGAAGGTCCGAGTGGTTGTGGCACTGGGCAAGGTTGCGTTCGATCACTACTTGAAAGCCTGTCACGATGAGGGGTTGCAACTTTCTTCACCGCCCTCCAAATTTTCCCATGGAATTGTACAGGTCCTTCCGTGGGGCACTACACTAATCGCCTCATACCATCCAAGCCAGCAGAATACCTTCACCGGACTATTGACCAGGCCGATGTTTCACCATATCTTTGCAACTGCTCGACAGCGACTCACCGAACCGGCAGGCACACAAGCCGGCTAATAGCAGGCTGAGGAAAAATTACTGTGGCACGCGAGAACTCCGGTGGTTTCGACAAGTGGCACAGCCGGAGAACACTACCCAGGAATACGCAAAAAGTCCGTCCGGCATGGCCGTAGCGGATGAAAGCCAGGAGGCGTAGCCTCCTGGCAACATTGAGGATGCTTTCGAGGCGAGAACCTAGCTGGCGAACTTTTTCAGCATCCTGCAAGATTTTACTTCTTGGCTTGTGCCTCCCAGTCCGCCAGGAACTTCTTGAGTCCGCTATCTGTTAGCGGATGTTTCACCATCTGCTGAAAAATCGAGAAGGGCATCGTACAGATATGCCCACCAGCTAGCGCAGCCTCGACTACATGCTGTGGATGGCGCACGCTGGCCACCAGCACCTGGGTTTTAAAGTCGTAATTGCGGTAGATGGTCAGGATCTGGCGGATCAGCTCCATTCCATTTGAACTGATGTCGTCAAGCCGGCCAATGAAAGGTGAGACGCACCAGGCACCGGCTTTGGCTGCGAGGAGCGCCTGGGTCGGGGAGAAGCACAATGTGACATTCACCTTGATACCTTCGGCGGCCATTCTCTTGGTGGCCTTCAATCCCTCCGCGATCAAAGGCACCTTCACGACGATGTTCTTATGGATCTTCGCAAGGCCCTTCCCTTCCTTCACCATGGCATCGGC
>VBOM01000256.1 GCA_005877535.1 Nitrospirota bacterium
ACCAGCCACCACACAACAGGGCCTCTGTAGCGGTTTGCCCTCGCGCACGATACTCCTCGCCAGGGTGCCAAATCGCTGCCCCTCGACCCGGGCCTCTCCGGTCAAAACCGGTGTGTGGACGAGGGTTCGCAGACCTGCGCCTCTGGCAGCGCGGATCACAGCCAAGACTGCTGCTGCGTTGTTCCCGACGATATGATGATGGACTCGACGAAACAGAGAGGAGCCGGGCTTCGGAGTCTCACTCGCGAATCCCTGACATCCAAGGCTGAGATGCTGACGCACTCGCTGAGGGAGTGCCCGCCAGATGCCATCGCGTTTCAAAATCGCGACAGCGTCTTGATAGGTCGTGGGGTCTGGGGCTGTCGGCCCTGAGGCGATGGCGCTGAGGTCGTCACCCAATACATCGGACAGAATCACGGTCGCAACGGTAGCCTGGGTCAATTCGGCGAGACGTCCGCCTTTGATGCGCGAGAGATGTTTCCGAACTGTATTGATGTCGTGGATACTTGCTCCGCATCGCAAGAGTTCCTGTGTGGTCCGCTGCTTGTCGGCTAACGTAACACCTGCGACAGGAGCAGGCAGTAAACTGGAAGCACCGCCCGACAGGAGCACGATCAAGAGGTCCCGCGGACCGAGTTCCGCCGCCATGGAACAGAGCCTGGCCGCCGCTCGCTGACCGGACCGATCGGGAACGGGGTGACCGGCTTCCGCCACGACGATCCGTTTCGTCGGCACAACATGGCCGTGCTTTACCACGACGAATCCTCCCTGCAGCCGAGGTCCCAGCCGCTGTTCTACCGCCTGGGCCATCGAGGCCGTCGCCTTTCCAGCCCCGACCACGACCACAGGCTCATAGCGACTCAGGTCATACCGACGCCGGCCGATGACCAGCTCTTCGCCATTTCTTGAGATGGCGCGATTGACCGCCGTACGGGCGTCGACCGCAGCCAGTCCTCGAACGATTAATTTCTTCAGAAGTGGCCGGATAGGAGAGGGGGGAATCTTCATCACGCTTACAATAAACTAGAAGGGTGGTGAAAGACTATCTTGCTTGCCTCCCTCCGCCTTTCCGCGAAATTCGCTTCACGAATCACGCTTCACAGGTATCGAGAACGCCTCATGCGAAAAGGCGCGCCCTGGGGCTCTGAGGCCGTCTAGGCACCCTCAGAGCGGGCGGGTGGAGTAGCGCCGGTGGCAGGGTCTGGCGGGTGAAAAGAGCGACTTTTTTGGCATCCTGCTAGGGAGTCTTGTCCTGAATGAAGCAACGAGTCGGACAAGTCTGCCGTGGGACTTTCATCTGATAGGTCCCGCGTGGGAGCACATCCTTTTTGAATTCAGGATTCAGCATCTTGAGTTCCAAGAAGTAGGTCCCAAATTCCTCTGCAATCGAGGTGAGGGCTCGTTGAGAATCTTTCACGTTGACGGTAA
>VBOM01000258.1 GCA_005877535.1 Nitrospirota bacterium
TACTTGCTCGACTTCCTTCGCGTTAAACGCCCATTCAACGATCGGGGTCAGGAAATACAGCGCCTGACTGCCAAGAAAGTTCATGGGACCGAGAGATTCCAGAAATACCGTGGCAGGAGCAGTCATGCCCCGCTTCACCACCGCATCGGCCACCCGTTCAAGCAGCGCGAGGTCTTCGATCGTGAACGCCTCGGCCCCGGATTTGGTCGAAAAGGCATGGGAGAGTTCCGCACGGACCTTATCCCATTGTTCCACCGCTGATGCCTTGGAGAAAGAAGCCATAACTGTGTGGAAAGGCAGTCAAAATTTACTATCGGGCGGCATTATTATATGGAGGGGATGGGGAGGAGTCAATGAAGCGTGGGGAATAGCCGGGCCATCCTTCTTGCTCGCAGAACGCGCACGATGAAACAGTGCTCGTCCGATGCGCGCAATCGAGGATCAACCAGGCTACCCTTGAAAAGGAAGTAGGGACTGGGAGGAGTCGCCCAGTGAAGGACAGTTTGCCTGCTCCCTCTGGAGAAGGTGAAGAATTGGAAGGGCCTCGTTCGACGGTCGCACGTAGACCAACATGGGTGCGCTTCCAAGTGAGGAGAAGTAAGCGAGCTTGGAAGGATCAATTGGATGGATGACGGTCGCTCGCTGCGCGCAGACGAGAATCGATCAGGCTACCCTAATTTTCTTTGCCCACGTTCATTCCGAATGCGAAAAATAGAGTGTCTCGGTTTTCTTTCACTCGAGAGCCACGTTCACAGCGTCTTGGCCTTCGCGCGTTTCTCTTTGAGGATTTCCCGCTCCGCCTGAAGCCAGTCATCAAGGGCACCTTGGCGGATGCGTTGTTTGTAGATCTCGAAGGCACGCATCGAGATCCGCGCGTGCAGATCTTCTGACAAGGAAGATAACGGAGAACTGGGTTGTGTGCGGCTGGCAGGTTTCTGGCGTGGCGTCTTCGATGTGGCAGGATTCTTCGGTTTTAGGGGTTCCATCCAATGTCCCCCATTTTGAATCAGGTAGGTGACGCAAGGCTAAGCCGTCCGTAGGGAGGAGTCAAGGACCCGGTTGAAGATGTGGTCGTCGGGTTCGTACAAACCAGAACTTGGTCATGCACATCGTCCCGAGACACCTGCGACCGAAACCCAATACTGCAAGACCTTGGGAAGGCCGAATGCAAACGTCCGTGCCGGGCGAGAGGGTCAGGCCTCGGAGAAACGCAACACCGCAGCCGCGTTATTATGCAGTCCCGGTGGAAGCGGCAGCCGCGCGCTGATCGCCTTCTCCCAATTTACGGGTAAACAGCTCCAGCGCCATGTCGTAACAGATCCGGGCCGCAGCCGGATCGTAGCGGGGACCTTCGTCGCGAAGAAAGGCGTGCGCGGCGTTGAACTCATGCCATTGGAAGTGCGCTCCGGCATCACTTAAAGCGTTATAGATCAGCGCCCTTCCCTCGGGAGGAATGTGTGGATCCTGCCTGTCCCAGATCATAGCAGCTCACCCGTGATCTCCCCAATCCTGTCCAGGCTGTTGTCGTGCATGCCCTCCCCCAATCCGCACTTGTGGATGTCGGTCGCGTAGAAACAGGTGGTGGCCAGCACGTCAGACTGCATCGCAGCGCGAAATGCCAAATGGCCCCCAATGCACATCCCCATGACGCCCAGCTTGCCCGTGCAATGCGGTGAGCACCTGAGAAAGTTCAGCGCCGCTCGCGCGTCGCCGTCGTAGCTCGACAATGCCTTGGCAGTCTTATGCCGGTTGCCGCGCTCGACGCCTGCCTCGTCGTAGGCCAGCACGGTGCCGGCCGGTTCCAGTTCGTGGTAAATCTCCGGAATCGCCACCACAAATCCGTGGCTCGCCAACATCGCCGCGGCACGCCGGATGGGCCCCGTCACCTGGAAGATCTCCGAGAACAGCACCAGACCGGGATACCGCCCCTCAGCCATTGGCCGAAAGAGGTACGTGCGCATGGGCCCTCTGGAAGTGTGGATATCACTTGATTCGTTATCTTTGATGATCATCCCGTTCTCCGAATTGGTGGATGGGTACGAGCTTTTCATAGCTCGCCAATGGGACACAATTGCTTCGACCGGGAGAGGTTCTAGTTTCGGCCCCTGCGTCGCGAGTTCTCAGGCAGGAAACGATAGAATGGTTCTTCAACAGCCTATCAGCTTGGATTACCGCTGAATAGTCCGGGCTAGTACCCACGCCCGGTGCTGCCGCCGCGTCCCATCCGATCCAGCGGGAGCGCCTCGTATCGTGCCTTTAGGTCTTGATGCTCGTTGAGGTAGCCCTTGACCGCCGCCTCATCGGCGAAGACCTCCGGGCTGCGCTTTCGATACTCCTCGACCGTCAGATCATACTTCGCCAAGAGCTTGCCGAGTTTCGCGTGGATATCCGCACCCATTTCCTACATCTGCTCAGGCGACGGCCGCTGCCCCTCCTTGAACCGCTCTCCACCCTGGAAGTAGTTCGTCATCATCTCGCCGATATCAACACGGGCCTTCACGAACTTTTCCACCTCAGCCGGTTCTGTCGCAAAGCCGACACCCGCGAACAGCAGGACCCCTAAAGTGATTCCGATGATGCTATGCGCCAGAAGATTCATAGCCGTCAACTCCTTTTAAAAGTATTGATAAGCGAGCTAGCTTGGAAGGATCATTGATGCGCGCAGTCGAGGGCAGCCTTGGCCACTCCCCTTAAGAGAGGTAAAAGAATTGGAAGATCCTCGTTGGACGCGCGCAGCAAGAGACAGCCTGGCCACTTCTTTCAAGAGATGTATAGCGCACTTGGAAGAGCCTCATTCGACGGCCGCACATCACACGGTACAACCTGGAGGTGCTCGATTATTAGGTTTTCTTGGGACCGTATCTGCTAGGATGGTGCGTGGTTGATTGACCTGCGACATCGATAGAAAGGAAGCTCGTCTTGAATACAACGAAAGTCATTGCCGCAATTATCGTGATTTCCTTGATCGGAGTCCCGACCGTATCCTTTGCGAGGGCGAGAGGCGGAGGTTACGGTGGCGGATATTCCAGCGGTTCAAGGGGCTTTGGCGCCCCTGGGAGCATGGGCAGCCGTGGATCACGCACCTATGACCAGAACGGCGCGAAGCCGATTGAACAGTCGGTCACACCAAAGCCGCCCGCGACCGCACCACAATCAGCACCCGGCAGCACCACCGCTCCAACTGTCCAGCCCGCGCCCGCCATGCAACCCTCGTTTATGCAGCGCAACCCCCTATTGGCCGGTCTCGCTGCCGGCATTGCAGGATCATATATCGGCAATATGCTGTTCGGAGCAACGAACAGCAGCGCACGTACCACCGATGCCGGTGAACATGTCGGCGAAACCGACCAGACCGCTGGGGCTTTCAACTCCACCGGGATACTCCTCATCCTCATGCTCCTGGGAGCCGGGGCGTTCTATTATTTTCTGAGAGTACGGCGGTCACCCACTCCTGATTTTTCAGGGATCACTCGGAGCAGCGCATTCAGCAGCACCTTGGTGGCGGAGCCTTCCGCCACGACCCTACGCACGGCGGCGATTGACACAGAGGTCACCTCGGCTGACAAGACGGCCTTTCAGCAACTGCTGATCGATATTCAAACGGCCTGGAGCAAACAAAACCTGGCCGGATTGCGGCGATTCGTCACGCCGGAAATGCTGGCATATTTCAGCACCGCTTTGGCCGAACAGACCAGTTTAGACATCGCAAATCATGTAGAAGATGTGGTGCTCCTACGCGCAGATGTCCGGGAAACCTGGACCGAAGACGCGACGCAATTCGCGACGATTGGGCTTCATTGGAGTGCCCGTGACTACACTCTGTCCCTGACGAAGCAGCGAGGAGAGCCAGGCTATCTCATCGAAGGCAGCGAAGAAACGCCGACCGAGTCCGGCGAAGTGTGGACATTCATGCGATACCAGAATGGGAAATGGTTGCTCTCTGCGATTCAGCAATAAGAGAGGAAGGAGCGGCCAGATGCCCTTCTTGCTCGCAGAGCCCCCACGATGAAACAGTGGTCGCCTGGGACAAGAGCGCGTCTCGGCGCGCTCGGGGTTAGGCGGGTGAGAATATTGCGCAGCAGTAAAGGGCAGCCTTGGCTACTCCTTTAAAGAGAGGTGTAGAGAATTGGACTGTCCCAGTTCGACGCGGACAGTGGGACATCAATCAGCCCCCATCCCTGAAAAGAAAATGAGCGGGCTTCGCTCTTCTCTCCATGCCCACCATCGTCTGGAGATCAGCGTACGCGGGACAGAAAATGTTCCTGCCGGTATATCCTTCTCGTCACGTAACAGTTCGATTGCAAGGCGCAAGTTCGAGCAATGATCCCGGCATTGCGCCCCATTGCCAGGTTGATCTGGTTTGTTTCGTTTGTCCGTTCATTGGACCAACTGAACCAGAGAAATCACCACTGAAACCAAGAAAACCACAGGTCGACGGGCGAAGATACAGCTAACCGGGGTATTCGCCCCTCGGCTCGCTATGACAGACCTGTGTGTGATACAGTAAAGAGGTCGTGCTGAACCATGGGTACAATCCTATCCCTCGCGTCTCGTTCCGTGCTGACGACGCCCCCACGGGATCGCTTCTGGAGTATCCGGTGTTCTTCCGTTAACAACATACTGACTCAGTGCGTGCTCGATGCGAGGCCGCTCGCAGGAAAAGGCGTTTCGACATCTCCGCAACGGAGGGATCTATGATGGAAGACCGGTGGTGATTCTTCACTCCATAACGTATTACACAGGGAGAGACCATGACCATGAATACCGTGAAGCCCATGAAGCCCGTGCAGTCACGAACAACCACGGCCTGGGTCCGCATTCCTGATGGCACGAAGGTCAAGCATCGGCATGAGGGACATGTCGGATTCATCGATGGGCTCACCGAGATCGTTAGCGGACCCAACCGGAATCCGGACGGGAAGACGCAATATCGTATGAATATCGGAGCGCCTGATCGGCAGCTCGTGACGGAGGGTGACTTATCTATTTTGATCGACGATGAAGACCTCGTCATTATGCTGCGACAGAAGGCACCCTATCGCCGCGCTGTCACACAATCGCTGCACAGCGTGCTGGCGCCAGATCGCTTCGTCAAACCAGCCTAGGAGCTCGCGGGACGGGTTGATCTGGTTCATCTGGTATGTTTTGTTCAACCAAATAACCAGACAGATCAGACAAACCAAACAACGGTCTTCTATGCTGGCGGGTTTTTCCAGCACCCTGCGCAAATCGGAGGCAATTATGACAGAAACCTGCTACTCAAAAGGCCAGAAAGTTATCTTGGTCACCAGCCAGGTCAAGAACGGTAAATGGTTGTGCAAGTTTTCAATTCCTGGATTCAGCCATCTTGACGGCGGTCTGCAAGGCCAGGATTTGTCGAAAAGCTACAAAACGGAATGGGAAGCGAGAACCAACGCGTTTCAACGCGCCAAGTTGGTGCTGGGTAGGCCACAGGACATGACGCAGGGGGACATTCTGGAGAGGGACTGATGAACGCCTCTCGGGTCGTTGATACTGGACAGAAACGCGACTTCTTCAGCGATCCTGCCAGAGCATGATCGCCACAATCATACATACAGGCAGGCACTGAATTTCAGGCTGTAAGCCCGCATTATTCACAGGGGTTCGTGACGAAACCGCCGAGACGCCACGCGAGACGGGCGCGCGGAGCCGCGAGGGAAGGAAGCATACTTGAAACAGTATGTTGACCGACTGAGCGGCGAGCCCGCCCGCCGTCAGGCTTGTCGCAGCGGCGTATCGGCGGTTGCCGTAGAAGCCTTCGTGAATTATGCGGGCTAAGCCCAGGTCCGGTGAACTTCGCTGATGTGCTCTATCCCACCCACGGCGCTAATTTCCCACCGGACATCGTCTGGGATCGTGACAACTCGCAACTCTGCACCATGGCCATTGGCAGCCCCACCGAGTTCCTCCACGACTTGGGCTAATTTCAGGTCATCGCGCGGAATCAGTTTTCCACACTGATTGAGGTTTGGCTCACTCGGCGTCGCCGCCTCGGGCCAATAGGCTCCGAGATCCGTTTCCTTGAGCGCGTCCTGCTGGCCCAGCTCACGCAATCGTACAAATGCCTGGTGACTCACGCAAAACTTGCCGTAGCTCCGATTGATCACAATCTTCTTCATAGACTGATCCTTTCCTCTCCCTCGTTAGGATTCTCGATATAGTGCGTTTCATGAACGGGCTACGTATTAGATACCCTCGCCATGCGAGATTCGCCTGCGCCGTTCGTCAGGCTACCTTTACCGGATCTGCATACTTACTAGTATAGTTCCCTGACCAATGGGAATAGCGTCGGTTGGCCCAGAGATTGACCTCGCCATTCTGGGTTGTGCCATATCGCTTCGCCAGTACAGCAGTGAACGTGGCCAGGCTCCCCTCGATCTCCAGAAGATCCGCATCCGTGATCTTATCCCACTTGGCTTTGAGTGGGGCTTTGAGTTGGATCCAAAACGCTTTGAATTGCTCTTGATTCATTTGGTACTCCTTTCTTGCGTGGTGTGATAACAGCCTTAAATACAGGATGACCGATATGGCAACAGGCCGAGCTACTGCCCTCAATAGAGACAGTTGTAGTGGGCCACAGCACATGCGGCAACCAATAGGCGCTCTGGCGTAGAAGCGGCGAAGACCGGAGAATCAGACGCACGGAAACATGGGAGGGAGTGCTGTGCGAGAGATGGGACAGTCGGCGTAGCTCAGTACGTCATATCCAGCCTACAGGGGAGAGAGGGTAAGAGTCAATGCGAGGGGACAGAAACTGGCCGTAACGACTAGCAGGCTGCGGCAAAAACTCTGTGCTCATGCCGGAATTTCATTGGTCTGTACATCCTGGAAACAGAAACACACCGAGGAGGATGCTCAAAAAGGCCAGATATCTCACCCGCCCAACCCCGGCGCGCCGAGACGCGCCGTTCCGCGAGCAAGGCCGCAGCGAGCGAAGAGGCGAGGAGGTACGTACCGCACTTCGTGTGGGCCGTTCGCTCTTTAAATGGATCTTGGTGAACGGATAAGTCCCTCCAGTGTTTCCGACCTCCGAATAACTCTCTTCGCGTTGAGCCTCTGAGCGATGCGAGAACGCCGCTGGTGGGCTTTTTCAGCATCCTGCTGGATGATGACTCAACGAAGGTCCGCAAAGACGAACCCGTCTCGTGTGACGATCTCACCGGTTTGAATCGGCACAGAATAGCGGAACATGGGGCCAGCATAGGCGAAGGTGTGAAACTCGCCACGTTCTCCGCAAGGATCGGCACTTGCGGGCAGATCCGCCAGCAACGCGTCATCGAACTCGCGTCCCACAAAAGATGCGGGAATTTGTTTTGGGTCCACGCAGGTGATACGTGCCCGGAGGCCAGCCGAAACCATCTCGCGTGCAAGGAGCGTCGTGGACAAGCCCCAGATCGGAAAGAGCGGCGCCAGACCGGTTCCCGCAAGTTGCGTTTCCCGATACCGGCGCACCTCATCCAGGAAGAGATCGCCGAACGCCATTACGCTCACACCAGCGGCAAGCGCTCTTTGTATCGCCGTTTCCATGGCCATTTCATATTGTTGATTGCTGCAGGGGCTGGGGATCGGCACGGTCCACAGGGGTAATCCCACCGCCTCTGCCTGCGCCTGAAGCAGTGCCACACGCACCGCGTGCATGACAACACGGTCGTACACTTCATTGATTGTGGTCAGGAGTCCGACGACTTCTACCTCCTGCCGCTGACGCAGCACGTGGAGCGTCCAGGCGCTGTCCTTCCCACT